>DNPI01000231.1 GCA_003501525.1 Planctomycetota bacterium | reverse complement strand
CAGGCAGCATTGAGGCATAGATGGTGTCAATCCAAGCAAAAGCTGACCGAAGCCAAAAACTCACGATTAATGGCCCAGCAAGTCGGAGGAGGGAGGGAGACCGCAAGGTCGAGGATTGTGGCAAAGCCGCAGCTAAACTGATGACAATGCGTATTTTTCCTTGGATTATTGTTTTGTCGGTGGCCAGCTGTATGAAAGCTCCAGACCCTGTTCGGGCAATGGGACCAACCCCCAATCCTGAGCCAGCCCCTGCTGCTGCGCCCCGGCTTATCTTCCACGCTCCTCCTGACTGGAAAGAGGTTCCCTCTACACAGGAAATCCTCCTCGCAGCTTGGGAGCTCCCCGAAAATGGAATTGCGAACATTTCCTTTATGGGTAATCGACCTGAGCTTAAAAATGCAAATCTCCAACGATGGGCTGCCCAATTTGATACACCGGAAGAGCCGAGGATTGAGCAACTAAAGGGTGAAACCAACTATCCAATCACCGTAATTGAAGTGTCCGGATCTTTAACCCAAACGAGACAAGTTGGAGGGGGTGATCCTAGGGATAACTGGGCTCTGCTAGGAGCAGTTGTGGAAACCGCTCAGGGGCCTGTCTACTTAAAAGTCCTTGGGAGACAGAAAAACATCGAAGCACAAAGAACCGCCGTTCTAGAGGCCACAAGAAAGCTGAATTTTGTGCAATAGCCTTGAATACTTTCGCGCCCTCCGCGATGCGTCTTCTCTTTCTCTTTTTAATACCTTTACTTATAGGGTGCCCGAAGCCTAATGAGGAAGGACTAACAAAACAAAGGGGCTGGAATCCCTGTTTCCAAAAAGGGGACATCAAAATTCTCAGTGGAAGTTTGAGGTTCTCTCGAAGTACTCAACACTCTCGCTGGTACGGGATTGACCCTGCACTCGTACCCCCAAAGGCCCTTCCGGTCCTAAGCGATGACAGAGAAGCACTCATTCTCTCCACACCGTCTCATGCAGTAGCAGATATCCCTGCCGCCAACGGCCAATGGTTCTTACGCACCGCCCTGCGCATCCATTCCGCCACCAAAGGTAAAGTACATTGCGAAATCTTTTGGGCCGACCAAAAAGATGGAGGTGTATTGACATCTCTTGCTCAACAGGAGTTAGTCCATGTCCCAGGAGAACCAGATAACTGGCTTCCCCTCCGAGTCCCCTTGCCAGCAGGCCCAGGGCAGATCCAGCTTGTTTGTCGGTCTCCCGGGATTGGAGGCCTTCGTATCCGCGGGCCAGAAATCGCATGGGCGACACCCCTCGTTATTCGAGAGGATGTCACACCCCCCAAGCCCGATGTTGTATTAGTCACTGTCGACACTTTGAGGGCAGATGGCATGGACCATGCACCCGAACTGCGCCGCGTTTTGAAAAAAGGAGTCCACTGGAACCATGCCGTAGCCCCTAGCAATTGGACACTCCCTTCTTACGGATCCTTGTTTTCTGCCCAGCCACCAAAGATACACGGCGCAGGAAGGGGCCCTTTTTCTACCCATCCGGAAACTGGTCGCGAGAATCGGGAATTCCGCTCAATCAGACCTGACATCCCCCTTCTTCCCGAATCCTTTCGGCAAGCCGGGTACGCGACAGCAATGTTCCATCAAAACCCCTTGCTCGAAGCTTGGACAGGGCTGAACAGGGGATTTGAGCAATACACTCGGACGCAAGACAACACCACCTCGGGCCTAGCAATCGCACAAAAATGGTGGGAGAAAGAAAAAGGAAGGCCCCGGTTTCTGGTTGTTCACCTCATGGCCCCCCATCTCCCCTATTCCCCGCCCACGATAGAGGGAATAACCGATAATCTTCCAAACGACCCGCTTGCTGCTTTAGCTTGGCAAGATTTTCTAGCTGAAGATCACTCTCCGAAAGAGAGAAGAGACTTTTTCGACCTCCCGAAAGAAGATAAGGAAAAGGTGCGCAAAAGATATTTCGGAGAAGTCGCAGCACTGGATTCAGTCCTTGGACCATGGGTGGAATCACTTCTTACCGTTAACCCTAAAACCATACTGGTCTTTCACTCGGACCACGGCGAAGAACTCTGGGACGAGGGTGGCTTTGAACATGGACACGCCTTCCACTCTTCAATTACCCAAGTACCCCTAGCTATCCTCGCTGAAGGCCTTGCCCCCTCAGAGATACATCACCCCGTTCAGGTGCAAGATGTTGGTCCCACTTTGCTTCGGATAGCGAACGTCCAAGCCCCCAGGGGATGGGATGGCAACCTTTTCAAACCTACCGAAAAGGTTGACTCCTCACACCCACTCTTTCGCGCAAATTTTGGAGGTGTTAGCCACACCAGCCAGGGAATCCGGAAAATCCCCTTCTTGCCCTCTACTGCCTCTACAGGACCAGAACCGAAGCTGCGCCCAGAAGAAGCACGCGCATTAGCAGAGCTTGGATACGGTGGAGACTAATTCCTCAGGGGAGCAAAATAGTCCAACCGAATGCGGCGGCAATCCCACCTATCACTAAAACAGCCAGAGCAAACATGACCCCTCGCCGCAAGCTACCTCTAATAATTTTTTCGGAACTTTCCTCCCGATAAGCACTAACCACAAGGGCCAAGCCAGCACTAAACACTAGAAGGAGAAGCAATTGAATCGGAAAAGTGGTCATGCTGCAGATTGCTCCTTCAACTCCTTAGCCTCGAGCCAATCTTGCTCACTCCGAGCATAAGCATCAAGGCCGACCACGATATTGAACAAGCCTGCAACAGTAGTCAGCATTAAGCCTGCATCTTGATATGGAAGCACTTGGGCAAAGGATCGGGCACTCGCGACTAAATTTCCAAGCCAACCAGGAACCCCAACAAACATCTGACCGATCCAGTAATAAGGATGCCTTTGGCGATTAAAGTCAGCGAATTCACCAAGAGCCAAGCCAAGTACAAAAAAGCTCATAACGACTCCGCCAAAAAGCACTGCCTTGAATTTCCGGCCTAAAAGGAAATGTCCCAACCCAGGCAGCAGAAGTGTGGCGACTGCCGCTTTCCCGGGTGTCACGTGACGAGGGGGCAAAGGCTCCTGCTGCACAAGTACGAGCCCTGAAGCATGAGCAGCAGAAAAGAAGGCAAGCACCCCCGCTGCCCCCGACATGCAATGCCCTAAATGCCTCCACGGAATCAACTCAGGGGAATGGCCTCCGTTTTCCGCTGATTGGAACAGGACTGCTGCCAACTGAGAAGCAAGAAAATTCCCACATTCCGGCGCCATTAGACAAAGCAATTTCATACTGCCAAATCCAATCCAGCGGCCATAATCCAACTGTGTCGCCCCTGCTAAAACAAAACCTCCAAAGAGGAGAAATTGGCAAAGTGCAAACCATCCGAGAGCCTCCCAGCGACGACCAAGAATCAGATGTCCCGCACCGGGCAGGAGAAGCGACCAAGTCACCATCCGCGTTTTCTCCTCACGCATCTTCAAACTGGGTGTAAGCGCAGCCATGGAGTGTGATTCTGGCAGATGTAGACGTTAACCGCCACGCATAGAATCCAATAAATGGTTATTCATAAGACCTCTTACAGGCTTACTTTCAGAGATGTCGACAGCATGGGCATCCTTTACTACGCCCGATACTTCTTCCTTTTTGAAATAGGACGTGTTGAATGGATGAGGGATGAAGGATTTTCCTACCGAGACATGGAAAAGAAAATGCAGCAGAGTTTGCCTGTAACAAAGGCAGATTGTCATTACATAGCCCCCATCTCTTATGACGAGATTGCCATTGTTCGAACAGAAATCGCAGCCTGGACCCAAACAACTATTCGCTTTGCCCACACCATTCACCGTGAAGGGCAAGATGAACTCTGCGCAAAAGGCCAAGTCGAACTGGGCTGTTTAGCCCACGGTGATAAGAGACCATCAGCGATACCACAAGAATTAATCACTATTCTAAACAACCAAGCGAGAGAGAAGAGAGGACGACTCCGCTAGCTCAAGGCACTATTCCAGTGCTAAATTAGGGGGATGCTTCGATTTACCCGCCGCTCCGAATACGGAATGATGGCTCTTGTCTTTCTAGCAAGACGCCAAAAGGGATATTGCAGCGTCAGAGAGATTCATGGTGAGCTTGGTGTTCCTCGACGGCTTCTTGCCGAAGTCCTAAAAGCCCTGTGCAAGGTTGAAATCGTTGAAGGCATAAGAGGCCCAGGAGGAGGTTATAGGCTGAGAGAAGACCCTTACAGCATCCCTCTGTCCCGAGTAGTGGAAGCCTTGGATGGCAATCTACGCATTACAGAATGTTCGAAAGGCGGTGATTGCCGCTGGCTTGACGACTGTTCCATTCGCGGGGGTATGACTCAAGTCGCAGCACGCATTCACGGCGTTCTGGATGATTTCACTGTTGCTGAAGTAGCCTTCAGGATTCGCCAAGGTAAAGGGCCAGAAAAAGTTTGAATACCAACCAAGAGATTTACCTGGATTATCAGGCAACCACGCCTGTTGACCAGCGCGTTCTAGATGCAATGGAGCCTTGGTTAAGGGATCAATTTGGGAATGCTGCCTCCCGAAGCCATGCTTTTGGGTGGGAAGCGGGGAAAGCTGTCGAAGAGGCCCGTACTATTTTGGCGAACGGCATTGGAGGACAGCCGAGAGAAATCACATTCACTTCTGGTGCCACCGAATCGAATAATCTCGCGCTTCTCGGTTGCGCCCGGGCTTGCAAAGAGCGTGGCATGCATTTGATTAGCGCCCGAACGGAGCACAAATCTGTTCTAGAACCGCTCGAAGCCCTTCAAGCAGAAGGTTTCGAAGTAACGTGGCTAGATGTCGACAGAGAAGGACACCTGAAAGCTACGCAACTCGAAGCAGCACTTCGTCCTGACACCACTCTAGTCTCCTTGATGCACGGCAATAACGAAGTTGGCACTCTGCATCCGATTCACGAACTAGGAACTATTTGCCAGCAGCACGGAGCCTTCTTCCATTGCGATGCAACACAAACTTTTGGCAAAGAACCCATCAACGTCGCGGAAAACGGAATTGACCTCCTATCCGCTAGTGCGCACAAAATGCACGGGCCAAAAGGTGTAGGGATTTTGTGGATTAAGAGCCGACCGCAGGTCCCTTTTGCACCACTAATGTATGGAGGAGGCCATGAGCGAGGGATTCGGCCGGGGACTCTAAACGTCCCAGGAATTGTAGGCATGGGTGAAGCATTCCAAGTCACCCACGAGAGCCAATCAGCGGAACAAAATTCAATTCGCAATCTCCGGGATGCTCTATGGGAAAAACTCGAATCTATAGAAGGATGCACCCTGAATGGCTCTTCCTCTTCGCGCCTCGCGGGGAATCTCAACGTAAGCTTCAAACATGTTGATGGAGAGGCTCTTCTAGCTTCGCTCGAAGGTATCGCTGCAAGCACAGGATCGGCATGCACCTCCGCGGAACTAGCTCCGTCACATGTACTTCTCGCAATGGGCGCAGAGTCCGCGACTGCGCGTGGATCTATCCGCTTCAGCCTAGGGAGAGGAAATACGGCTGCCGAGATAGAATGGGTCGCCAAACGAACTCAAGAGGAAGTGAAAAGACTCAGAGAACTTTCGCCTCTTCATAAAATGGCGCAGGAAACCCAATGACAAATCCAGAAACTTCAACACCCCCCTTTAAAATAACCGAAGAAGCAGCGGCAGAAATTCTGAAGCTGGCTGAAATGAAAAAGCTATCAGCAGGTGCCGGAGTAAAAGTAGGCGTGCAGGCTGGAGGATGTTCTGGGTTTACTTATTTACTGGATTTTGTTGATGCGCCTCCGGAAGGGGCCGAGATTATCGAAGAAAAAGGAGTGCGTATTTTTGTAGCAACAAAATCTCTCCCCTATATAAGCGGCTGCTCGCTCGACTTTACAGGCGGCCTGCAGGGCAAAGGCTTCCAGTTCCACAACCCACAAGCAACCAGCACTTGTGGTTGCGGAGAATCATTCTCCGTTTAAGCTCCGACCGGCTCTGCAACCTCAGCCGGGACTTCCAAGGATTTCTCGTCAGCTAGCATCTCACTAGCCAAATGCCTCGCGGCCTTCAGAGTGCTACAAGAGTCAGCACGGGCTCGTCTAATCACCTCTGTCACGGTATCCCCAATGCCACGAAGCTCCTTCTCCCAATCTGACTGCCCGCTAGCATCATGCCCCGCACCCTCAATTAGCGCTCCCGCATTAAGCACAAAATCGGGGAGGTAAAGCACTCCTAGCGCATCTAACTGCGCTGCATTATTCGGACCCGCAAGCGTGTTATTGGCACAGGGGGCAACCATGCGAGTATGCAACCGAGGGATACTTAAGTCGTGCAGGACACCACCAAGAGCGCATGGGGCAAGCACATCACATTCCTGAGCGAGAATATCGCCTGGGTCAACTAAATCGATTCCCAAAGCAACCCCCTTTTCACAAGCTTCCGAGGAAGTATCGGCCGCCACAACATCTGCACCGGATTCCTGCAATCGTCTCGCCAAAACAAGGCCAACAGCCCCCAAACCTTGAATCGCCACACGAATCCCAGACAAACTGTTCTCTCCAAGAGCGCGTAATCCAGCTTTAAGGCCCCAAAGTGCCCCCTCCGCAGTAGCCTCTCCGGAAGGCCTCAATTCAGGAGCATGACAAACCCCCCAGCGAGTTGTGCGCGCAAGGGCCTGTTGATCAGCGAGTGTGAAACCGGCATCCGGTCCTGTTCTGTACACCCCGCCTAGGGCTTCAATTTCTCGGCCAAGGACTTCCACGGCAGCAGCCCTGTCCTTCAGTTCATTGGCCAAAACAACAGTTTTTCCACCTCCACCTCGAACACCAGCCAGAACACACTTAATTGTCATCGCTTTGCTCAATCGCAGAGCATCCATCGCGGCTTCGGATTCAGTTCGATAATGCCAAACTCGAATACCGCCATAAGCTGGGCCGCGAGTGACCTCGTGCAATGCAATCCACGCTCGCAAGCCAGACGCAGAATCCTGCACAGCTAGCAATCGATCATGCCCTCCGCGGGCCATCCAGTCGAAAAGTTCCATTGAGATAAGGCGATGGGAAGAAAGTAAAGTCGCCCTTGGTCTTAGTATTGTACGCCACAAACTAAAAATGCCCCTCTTCCTCATCCTTATCACCCTTGCTTTTGGTGCTTGCGCTGGGCCTGTTAGCGCTTCGAATCCGTCAACAGCCTCCACTCCCGAAGACACAGAAAAATCCGAAAGAACCGCCAAAGGAACTCCTCCTGCATCAAAGTCTAAGTTTTACACCGAACCTTACACTCCACCCTCTCATCGCAAGGAAACTTCCATCGGCGCCCTGATTGTAGATTGTGAACGGCATCTCAGGACCTGGCAGGAAGCAATGGCCCGTTCCCGTACCCCCGAAAATGCGGAAACCATTCATTGGACTGAAGCCGCTTTAGCAACCGTGGTCAACCGAGATCGCCAAAAGCTGGAACAAGAAGCAGCAACCGGCCCCCCCCGCAATAGGGCTATTGCCTCGGCTGCGCTTGGATTCGCCCCAGGACCTCGAACTCTAACTTTCCTTCTAAATAACCTAAGTTCGGAGGAACCCATTGTTCTTGCTAACACTCTTTTGGGGATTGGTGCGATGAGTGACGCTGAAACCCCTTTAAACTTCCTAGCCGACATCCTGCTGAAAGAAGATTTGCCTCAATCCGTGATTGTCAACGGGATATTCGCCGGTCACCGACTAGCGGCTAAGCTAAGAGATGCCCCCGGCGGCCACTTGTCCCGCCTCTTCCTCGGCTACATTGATT
>DNPI01000025.1 GCA_003501525.1 Planctomycetota bacterium | reverse complement strand
GCCTCGCTCATAGCTCGTCATCGCTTCATCAAGCCGTTCCGAGCGGCGCTGAATAACGCCAAGATTGTGCCAAGCCATCCAGGCCATTGGGTTTTCCGCCAAGGTCGTAAGCCACAGTGTTTCTTCGTTTTTGAAAGCTTTCCCGCGGCCAAGGTCTACCCAACAAAACACCGCCAGGATCAAGGCGCCACCAGCGATTTTTACTCGGTGGGGCAAGGTGAGGCTCGCCAGCATTCCACCGAGCAGGACAATAAGGCCCAAACTTGCGTGGTATTGGAAATGATCAGCGACAAATGAGAACCTCATGGGGTAAACATTCAAAAATCCCAAAGCGGGAAAAAGAACCCCTCCGAAAATAAGCACTCCAACAAGAGGGGCCTTGCCTATTCGCTTCTTCAGCGCAAAGATTCCAACAACGAAGACAGCGGCCGTCACGGGAAAGAAGTATTGCCAGAGCGCAGCGTCATCAATCTCCCATCTCGGATAAGTGAACACCAAGGGGTCAGGCCAAACGAGCTTTCCTGCATAAAACCAGAGAGCTCGACCTGCTATCAGGAAACGATCCGCTAAAGAAAACGCGAAGTCGGCCCCTTTTGCCCCAACCTGCTCCACCTCAAGCATTGCCGTGCGAATACCCATTGCTGCACCAGCAATCAGCATCCCCGTGAGTGATGCCGTGGCACGACGCAAGAGGTCCGGTCGGCGCCACCAAACCACCAGAAAAAGGGCTGCCGGCAAAGAAGCAACCACAGTTTTGCTAAGAAGGGCACCCGCAAAACAGAGAACAGAAAGGATTAACGGTTTGCGGCGAGATTCCCCCTCTGCCTCCCCGACCCCAAGCCAGCTCAAGAAATATCCGGCCGAAAGCAAGGACAAAAATAGTGAAAGCACATTTTTCCTTTCGGTGACCCACGCCACTGACTCCACATGCACAGGATGAAGTGCAAACAAAGCGGATACAAACCACGCACCGGGCACACCCAACCGAAGTAGAAGCCGCCACAGCACGAGGGCCGAAAAAGCATGCAACAGAATGTTGACTATGTGGTAACCGGTGGGATTCGTGCCCCAAAGCTGGTATTCAACCCAAAAGGTTGAGTGAACCAGGGGGTAGTACTGAGGGGTTGCTTGCGTATCCGTCCAAATATCCACCAAACCCTCACCGCTTCGAAGGCAAACGTTTTGGGTGACATAATCATTGTCATCCCAAATCCACCCTCCGTCCGAAATAACTGTCCCATATGCAACAAGGGTGATGCACACGAGGACACCGGCCCAAAGGGCGCTCCAGCGAGGGGGGGGGCTTAAAAAATTCAATTCAAGCTTCGAGGAACTCTATAGCTCCAGATGGCAGCAAGTAGAGGATTAGCATTGTCCCCCCAGCAACCGTAGGCACATGAACAGAATCAGGGCCATAAACCACCCACCCAGGAGAATGGTCATCGAACAACGGATCCCCATCTATGGCGAAACAAAGATCGATTTCCCCTTCAGGGTGTCGATGCCTCGGGCCTGGGGAGCTCATCAAAACTGCATCTGCGCTAAACCCGCAGGTCTCCTCTGAGGCAGAAAATACTCTAGACCACTGCACTGGAGGTTGGCCTCTGTCGCAAAGAGTCCCCGCTTCAGCCTCTCGCTTCATTCGCACTCCAAGCGAGCGGACGAAATCGCCCCCAAAAGGGTAGGCTGCCTCCAATGCCTGCTGAGCAGCGACTTCATCGCGGAGGTCAAGTTCGGCACAAAAAGTCAGTAGCGGTGTAAGGGTTTTTTGCATATCACTCTTTAGAAACGATTAAGGATGCATTGTGGCCACCAAACCCAAAAGCATTCACCATTGCCATACGATGCTCGAGGGTGGCGGCCTCATCCCGCACTGGAACAATCCCGCATTCGGGATCGGGATCTGGACAAGGATGGGTAGCTGGCACTAACGCGGACTCCAGGCCGCGCAACGCCAAAGCCACATTCAGGGGACCGCTTGCTCCCATGGCATGGCCATACTGCCCCTTGGTGCTCGTCACTAACGGGAGCTTTTCTCCAAAAACTCGAAGAACGGCCTCTCCTTCCATCTTGTCATTAAGGGGGGTGCCCGTGCCGTGAGCGTAAACAGCGCCAATATCTCCAGGCTGGCGGCTGCAATCCACAAGCGCCTTTCGCATGGAAACTTCCGCCCCACCGCCGGAGGGATCTGGGGCAGTAATGTGATGAGCATCCGCACTCGCTCCGTATCCGCACACCTGTCCCCGAACAGGTGCCTCCCGGGCTTCTGCGACTTCTTCGGCTTCAATAACAAAAACCGCTGCGCCTTCGCCTACAGCTGTACCTGACCGATCTCGGTCAAAAGGGCAGAGAACCGCTGGGTCCCCATCGCCTGATTTCGCTAAAGCTTTCGCTGCCGCCATCCCTCCCAATCCCATGTCGTCAACAATGGCTTCCGCCCCCCCCACAAGCGCTCTGTCTACGACGCCATTCCTAACCAGCCACATTCCTTGTCCGATTGCATCTAACCCTGATGCACAAGCAGTGGAAACTGTCCAAGAAGGCCCCTTGAGTCCAAATTCGAGAGAAAGGTTGCACGAAGCCGCATTTGGCATTGAAGCAGGAATAGTAAACGGACTGAGCCGGCTCGCTCCACTTGCAGCAAGGGTCGAATGTGTCGCGATGTGGGTAGTAGTAGCTCCATAACCAATGCCCAGGACTACACCTGTTTCCGTTCCTTCACAAGACCCTTCAAGACCAGCATTTTCGATTGCCTCTTTGGCAGCACACAAGGCCAAGATTGAGACGGGGTCTAACCTTCGCATCGCACGAGGGTCCAGACCCCAGTGCGCGGCAGCCTCTTCAGCCGCGACAACACCTACTGGGAAATCCTGCAAGTCTGTATGCAAACCAGCCCAGCCGGCCTCCAACACTATCTTCCCGGACAAGACCCCTTCCCAGAATATTTCGAGGCTAGGCCCGAAGGGGGAAACTGCTCCCGCGCCCGTAATAACAACCCTGCGAGTCATCGACCTCTGCGGAGTTCTTCGATGTCATCGGGGTCGCGGGGGATCATCGAAGAAATGAGTTCATATCCATCTTCGGTAATAACCACAACGTCCTCAATCCGAACTCCAATGCCCTCATCTGGTAGATAGACCCCAGGCTCAACAGTAAATGCAACACCAGGCTTAAATTGGGCCAAGCGAGCCCCCACATCATGGGTTGCCATGCCCAACCAGTGGGATGTCCCATGCCAGAAGGCATCCTCAAATCCCCGCTTCTTTAGCAGCGCAGCCGCTGCGGCATGAACTTGGCTTAGGTTGCTCCCGGGCTTACATTTCTCAAAAGCTGCCTCTTGGGCATCGTATACCGCCTGATAAACCTCACGCTGACGCTTGGTCCACTTACCGGAAACCGGCCAGCTTCGTGAAATATCGGCAATGTAGTGATTGTATTCAGCGCCATAGTCAATCATTACGACATCGCCATCTTCAAGAGTGCGATTGTTCGCGCTGTAGTGGAGGATGCAAGCGTTCGGACCAGAACCAACAATCGCCATGTATCCCGGCCCCATCGCACCGTTCCGGAGCATTTCTCCAGTCATCTCGGCAGCAAGTTGCCATTCATAATCCCCAGCCTTTGCTTCTCTCATTATTTTTTCGTGCGCGGCCCCAGAAACGCGGCAAGCGCCACGCATGGCCTCAACCTCCTCCGGCGTCTTAAATACTCGCAGCGCATCTATTGAGACCGTTATGTCTTTTGTCTTCACCCCGTGCTTCTCGCGAAGCGATGTGGCGAATTGACCTTCTCTCGTCTTGCGCCCGTCATAAGGGTCTCGACGCACGGCATTCGTAGCAGACTGCAAGTTGTCTCGGCTCATCATCCAATTTTCCGCCGGTTGGCCTTGAACATAAAACGTGTCGTTTTTCTTCGCCAACTTCGACAACAAATCTTCAACGCCGCTCCAGCTCAATCCACCCCAAGCAGACCTAGGCTTACTGCCAATGTGCCGGCAATCCTCGATGCCAGTAATGATTTTGGCCTCGTCAGGATCAATGAGGTCACCCTGCCAAACTTCCATGCCAGGGTCCACGTGTGGGACTAACAAAGTCTGCTGGCCTGTCGCGGGGACCATAACAAGCACTGCGTTTGGAGTAGTGACTCCAGTGAAATACCAAAAGTTGTTGTCTTGGCGAAACTCTCTGTAATCGTTCTGGGTGCCGGCCCCTCGAAGAACAATAACCCCCTTGCCGACTTTTTCCATAAGCGCTGTTCGCCGATCAGCGTGCCACTCTTGAGAAAAGATCCCTTGTCCCCTTCCATCTTCTGGTTGCTGCTGCAAGGGGGCGGAAAAACTGAAAG
>DNPI01000233.1 GCA_003501525.1 Planctomycetota bacterium | reverse complement strand
ATTCCACTTTATCACGAGGAGAGACCATAGGGTTGATTTCAGTGCATAAATCGACTTCACCTACCTTTACTGTTGTAGGATGGGAGTAAGGCGCAGGCAATCTGTCCCGCCTATTCCCTAATTCCCCCTCACGAAAAATGATTCGGATTCCCTTAGTCCTTCTCTTTGGAGCCCTTCTAGGCGCCTCCGGTGACCCCACAGACCCCCTAGCGGCCTCAAACGGAGAGGATGTCAATGGCGAAGAGATTCGCATTGAAATCACCCCTCTAGGACCCGAACAAGAAGAAATTGACAGTTTCGTCGACAGCCTGAGGAGCGGTGCTCTGAGTCCTGTTAACGGTTCCAACTGGCGCCTCCTGAGATTCCGTTTCTTAAACCCCGAAAAGGGAGCGATTGAAACGGGGAGTCCCTTCCGCGCAGAAGGCTTCGACTACACCGGGAATTTCGGCTTTGCCCTTAAAGGCGACATGGAGGACCCTGCCGGTGTCATTTTCCAAATCCTGGAGGGACAACCAAGACCGAGCGTCTCCGAGTTTCTCGCTGCGGTCGACACAGTTGCTGCTGACCCTGATTTAGGCCCGATGCTGCGCTCAGGCGATTATCAGCCCACGCGCCCAATGCCCGAACTCTTCTATGACTCTTCACGGCCTGAAGATCGCGTCATTGGCGTCCAGCTCCTCCCGCTGAAAGACGGACTGGACACGAAAACTGTAGGCGTAAACTTCAGTTCAAACCTTTTGGTTCACTACGCTCCAGCTTCCCCTTACTCCCCCCTAGGAGGAACGAATTGCAACCCCCCACCAAGCCAAGGAGGGAGTGGCGGTGGATCCGGCGAAGCATCCGTGACCATTTTCCTTGGAAACACTGAGATATGGTCTTTCCACATGACTCGCCCTGCCGCGTCCTCTGGTCAATGGGGCTCGGGCATTGAATTGGAAAATGTTAAATACAGAGGAAAAAATCTTCTCTCGCAAGCACACGCGCCAATTCAATGTGTTCTTTATGAGAACAATTCATGTGGCCCTTACCGTGATTGGAATGACGAAGAAAACGCTTTCGTAGCCTCGGGAAGAGACCTGGCCCCTGGAATCAGACACGCAATTCCCAGTGCATCAACTATTCTCGAAAATCAAAACGATGGCGGGAACTTCCATGGCATTGCCGCATACCGTGAAGGCAACGAAGTTGTTCTGCAAAGCGAACTCGCAGCGGGCTGGTATCGATACATCCCGATTTGGAAATTCAATGTCGATGGAACCCTTAAAGCTTGGTGGGGATATGACGCTGTACAGAACTCCTGCACCTGCCGCCCTCACACTCATCACGTCTATTACCGATTCGACTTCAATTTAGGCGATGGAAAGAACTCCTTCTATGAGTACAACGGCTCGATGGGCAACTGGACCCCCACTCACATCGCCGTCGAAGATTCACGCGACAGGAACGACGCAACCATGCGCCACTGGCGCGTCACAGACCCGGACTCCGGCGATGTTTACGCCATCGCTCCGGGTGACTTTTTCGGGCACCATGTCGACGGTGAAGTTGACAGCTACGGCGTAGCTGACGCTTGGTTCCTACAACGCAAGAGCAACGAAATTGACGATTCAAGCGCAGGGGGCTGGGGAACTGGGCCCAAGCTCAACAGCTTCGTCAATGGAGAAAGCGTTGACAATGAAGACGTTGTCATGTGGTACGGGTGCCACTTCTATCACAATGAAGACGACCCCGATTTCAACACAACCAAGATTGTCGGACCAAGGCTAATTCCTCTGGTCTGGTAACTAAAAATTCCCCCTGTAGCCGCTGACTCCGTTCCTCAACAGAGTCAGCGGCTACTTTCATGAACGGTAGCCTTATCCCTGTAGCGACCAACTCTTAATTCCTGGGTTAGAATTAGGAGGCATCCTCTCTATGAATCTCTACCCGCTTCTACCCTCTCTCCGGGCAGTCACAGCACTTGTGGCTGCGCCCGCGAGCTTGGTTGGACTTGTTCTCGTTGCAGCACCAGCTACGACCGAAAACGATTTCGTGCAACCCGGTAGCCAGCCGCATTCATTAAACGACCCAATCCTCTCAAGCTTCGAATGCTTGGCTTGCCATGGCGGATACGACCCGGATGTGGAGCCTTACGCCGATTGGGCTGGCGGGATGATGGCTCAGTCAATGAGAGACCCTGTTTTCCATGCCGCCTTGAGCATCGCTGAGCAGGACATGCCCGCGATAGGCAGCATGTGTATTCGCTGCCACTCCCCAGGCGGCTGGATCGAGGGGCGCAGCACCCCCCCAGACGGAAGCGCTCTGACTGGTCATGACTACGACGGAGTGAATTGCCACTCATGTCATCGCTTAGTCGACCCGATTACTGACCCATCGAACCCCGCTGCTGACAGCTCCATTCTAGCTGGCCTTGCCATGCCCCCAGACGATGCACATGGAGGGCAATACATCCTCGACCCGCAAGACAGGAGAAGGGGCCCTTTTGATCTAGGAAGCTCTTTCAACTATCACCCTTGGGAGCAATCACCCTTTCATCGCGACTCTCTGCTCTGCGCAACATGTCACGATGTTTCCAACCCGGCAATGGTAAGAGTTGGCGGAGCAATACCAAGTGCCTCAGACACTTATGTCCTCGACGCTCTCGACACACCTCATCCCACCCACAAAAAGATAGACGAATTCCCCCTTGAGAGAACATACAGCGAATGGGCAATGAGCGAATTCGCCCAGGGGCCCATTGACATGGGTGGAAGGTTTGGCGGGAACTTGGCCGAAGTGAGCAGTTGCCAAGACTGTCACATGCCCGATGCGACGGGAGCAGCAACTCCGCCCGGATTCAATCCAGTAACACGAGATGATTTGCCTTTGCACACCTTCGCCGGCGCAAACACGTGGGTACCAAGGTCCATTGGACGGCTCGATCAGAGTCTCCTGCTTTACGGCGCATCCGAAGCCTCATTGGTGGATCCGGCCTTGTTTGAAGATGCCATTGCCGCCAATCAGTCAATGCTCGCGCGAGCAGCGGATTTGGAAGTCCAGCAAGTCAACCAAGACATTCGCGCTCGTATCACAAACCAAACTGGTCACAAGCTTCCCACTGGGTACCCCGAAGGTCGGCGGATGTGGATTAACGTTAAATTCCTAGACTCAGCACGCAATGTTGTCGGTGAACACGGCGCCTATGACTTGAACACAGCAACCTTGGATACCACTTCTACAAAGGTCTATGAGGCAAAACTAGGCTTGGACGCAGCAATGGCGGCACTTACCGGCAAGCCGGAGGGACCCTCTTTCCATGTGGCCATTTCCAATAAAATCTTCTTCGACAACCGAATTCCACCACGAGGATTCACTCAAGCTGCTTTTGAAAGCGTGCAAGCAAGTCCTGTTGGATATTCTTATCCCGATGGGCAGTATTGGGATGACACCCTGTTCCAGATTCCCCCGGCTGCAATAAAAGCGGAAGTCAAAGTCTTCCACCAGACAACCTCAAGGGAATACATCGAATTCCTGCTTACCGAAAACACTACGGACCAAAAGGGGCAGATTGCCTACGACGAATGGGTAGCGTGTGGCAAATCTCAACCAACGCCTATGGGCTCTCAGCAGATAGACCTTGCACCTCGTTATTCCGTAACGGGTCTTACTTCCGGCAGCCAAGCCACGCTTTCGCTAGAAGGATGCGAAATAGGCGCAAGATGTATCTTTGCATATTCATTAAACGGTGCAGGACCCACACAAACGGCATGGGGCTTAATCGACCTTTCCCCCCCCATCAAGCAAGCGCCACCGGCTTATGCCGGAAGCAACGGGATTGCCTCTCTCCAGGTCACCGTCCCACCTGGAATATCTGGAGTACCCATCTGGACTCAAGCCGCAGCCGTTTCAAGCATCGGGCCGCTCTTCAGCAACTCAC
>DNPI01000119.1 GCA_003501525.1 Planctomycetota bacterium | reverse complement strand
TTATTTACAAATGAACGCGCTGCAGCCGTTCCACCAAGGGAAGCGTGATGCGTAAGAAGCGCGCGTGCTACCTCTACATGTGGCTGAGCAGTACTCCAAACATTTTCTAAGTGGGTAGTTGCCTCTTGTTCACGTTTATTTTCTGAGAGAGCTGCGGCGAGCACTAGCTTGGCTTCAGCATTGGTTGGATTCGCTTTGACAGCTTGAGTGGCATATGGGAGTGCTGCTCGGGCATCGCCTTCAGCAAGGAATAAACGAGCAAGAGCGGCGTGACATTCGGCGTCCCCTGGGTCCATTTCGCACGCTTCGCGCAAATATCCTCGGGCTTCCTCGACAAGATTTCGTTCGAGGGCACGGAATGCGAATGTGCGCACAATACGAGCTCGTGTGTCATCCCAGGCTTCTGCGCTGGAAGATGCAGGGGAGGAAGCTCGGGCGGGTGGAGCAGCGGCAAAATCTTGTTTGATGATTTGTGAAGCTGAACCGCAAGAGGCGGAAATCAAGACAAGGGCAGCCAAAAGAGAGGTGTTTTTCATTGGGATTCCTCCATTTTTTGGAGAATATCTAGGGCCTCGTTGAGTTCTTCTGCTTCGAGGCGGGATTCAAGTATTTCTTGACGGCAGTGGTCTGCTAGCGCAGCAAGTTCGGGATGCGAAGGTAGAGCTGAGAGACCCCATTCGGCTTTGGCTAGGGCTAAATCTAGGTGACCAGCGGCCAAAGCTTTTGCTGCATCGGTGTGCATACGGCGAGCGTATGAGGGGCGAAGATAACCAGAATGTGCAGCGGCAAGTCGCGATTGTGCTGCTGCGTGCCGATCCAAAGCTTCGCTAGCTCGTCGGCCGAGTTCGTCATCTTCAACAATTCGTGGCGTTAATAGAACGACAACTTCGCTTCTAGTTTCGACTTCTTTTTCAGATCGAAATAACCCACCCACTACTGGAATGGATCCTAGAAGCGGGACTTGACTTACATCGCTCGAAACAGCGCTCTCCATCAAACCGCCAATTACGACAGTATTCCCTGACTTGACCAGGATGTTGGTGGTCACTTCAGTTGTTGTTTCTTCAGGAAGTCCTTGGGCATTAATATTGCCTGAAGAGTTTTTCGGATGTATTTCCATCCTTATGAATCCGTCTTCACTGATGAAGGGACGGAATACCAAGGAAGTCCCTACTTCGAGGAACTCAACGTTCTGCATGGAAGTGTTCTCAACAGTGGTGACGGTTTGGTATGGCAGTTTTTGGCCGACTAGAACTTGGGCGGCATGTCTGTTTACGGCCAGAATCTGAGGATTGCTGAGGACCGTTGCATTACCAACTTGCTCTAAGGCTTCAATGAAAACTCCAACTTGATTGCGGAGAATGCCAATGTGAAGTCCCGCTCCTGAAGAATCGGTGAAACCTCCGGTGGAGGCGCCTAGTAGCCAATCATCGCCGCCTAGTTGCGCATCTTCACGATCAATGCCCGTAGTCAAATCGCTGGTTCCTCCCAGCGCTTGAAAATCGACTCCGCCTAGAGCAGTGAAATCCACGCCAAGGCGGGAATCATCAGATAGCGCAATGGAGAGGATGGTCGCTTCAACCAGGACTTGTGCAGGTGCGATGTCGATTGTCTGCAATAGGTCATTAACTTTTTTTGTCGTTCCCGAGCCTGCATATAACACGAACAGTTCTCGACTTGCTTGGCCGTTACCCCCCAGGTCGGTTACGTTGTCGATTCCAGAATCACTTTCTGGGCCTGCAACCACGGACTCCCCCGCTCCAAGTAGAGGTTCGAGCATTTCGACTGCGTCCTTGGCCCGGAGGTGATCCAAGAAGAAGACCTGCGCTGCATGGCGAACGGATGAGCCAGCTGCTCCTTCAAGAGGGGCTATCAATAGGAATCCATTCTCAGCAGTAAACCCAAATCCGTTAGCGGCAAGTATTCGGGACAGCGCTTCCTCAACGGGGGCTTCATATAGATTGAGGTTGATTAGTCCCTCAATATCCGGGCCATAAACTAAATTTAAGCCATACGTTGTACTGAAAGCTTCCAGGACGGAAGAAAGCTCCTCGCCTTGGAAATTCACAGTTATTTTCTCTCCTTTTAGTGCAGAAAAGGGATTGTCGTCACTTTCCTGTGCGAACCCGGAAATAGCTAGAGAGATACTCAAGCTAGCTGTTGTAAGGATTTTCTTCAGTTTCATTGTTGTTTGTCTCCAAGGGCCGGGCCTAATCCCGGACGGGACATGCGCAGGGTCCAAACCCTGTTTCCGGCTCGGAGATCGATTTCTCGAGATCGGATGTCCTCTACCACATATCGGCTGATGGAATCTCCAACCTGAACAGTTATGCCTCCTAAAACCGCTTTTTTTATTTTCCCGAAAAGTAAGGTGCTGGTCAGTTTTAGGTCTTGAGGCGGGGGTGGGACTGTAATTTGATTCGTTGGAGTGCTTGCTTCAGATATCACTTCAGCTTCTTCGGAAGTGGTTATCCCTGTAGAGGCCTGAATAGGAATAACGAGAATCTCTTTCCATTTTTCTACTTTTTCCATCGAAATCGACCAGTCCGTTTCAGGTGATGCGCCCGAACTTCTATTTGTGTTTGAGCGGTCGTCCGGAAGTATCGACCCTAGTTCGGCATTCAAATCCACGACAGGAAGAGAATCACGATGGTCCTCCGAGTCTGTCAGTATTCCTGCCCAAACAGCAACTGCAGCAAGGCTCGATGTAGCGAGAAGCCCTGTTTTACGAGGATTACGGCGAATGTCTTTAGTGGCATTCATGTTGTTGAATCCTTTTCGATATGTGGTATCGCGAACAGAGCTTCTATTCGGGTTCCGCCACGATCTGAGTACCGTTCTTCTGGCAGAGTTAGCTGAAGATTTTCAAACCGGATGCGGTGGGGACCTTTTTCGAGTGCGTCTATCCAGGAGATAAAGGAGTCCCAAGAGCCTTCGCCGCGTAAAGAGAATCGTCTCCTTCCGTCACCTGATTCTTCTTGGATATCGATGTCCAAATCCAAACGGGCGGCTAGTTCAAATACGCGTTTTTGTACTAAATGGGGGTGCAAATCTGTATCAAGATTGGCGAGTTGAATATCGGCTTGTTTTCTAAAATTATTCCACTCGGTTTCCAAACGATCGCGGCGAGAGATTGACCGGCGGCCGATATCACGAGACTCGTCTGATCCTTCCTTCGTTGCTCTAGCTGAGTTGCTACGCTCCAGGGCAGGTTCGATTCGACCCAGCCAGAAGAAGAGCGGGATTCCAACCCAACCGGCGAGGAATATAATTTTGCGTGAGGAAATATTCATCGTAGTCCTCGCGATTGCCAGGTGGTGGGGATATTGAGATTTGAGGTCAGGCGAACTTCTGCTCGCATTGCGTCTGGGTTCTCTGGTACGACTTCGGTGCGCCTTACGGCAGCGGTTTGCATCCCAGTTACTTCTCGCATCTTCTCGGGAAGATCAAGAAGCGCTTTGTCGCCTCGGACAGTTATTGAGATGTTCAGTATGAGCAGGTCGTTGGGTTCTCCGTAGAGGGCGGCTTTGTGTCCCCAATTAACCTTTTCAAGGTCCGCCCCTTCACCTGCGGCTGTCTCTAAGCACTGGAGTAAATATCCGGTTGTGGGAAGGCTGAGATGTTCAGTTAGGGGGTCAAGGTTCTCAGCGTATCTATTAATTTCGGTTTGAATAAGTGCCAGCTCCTTTTGAGCTCGGAGGGCATCGGGATCAATCCGGGCGACATCACGCGCCATAGTTTCCTCTTTGTTCGCCTGCCATTCGGTGGCCCACGATGTTCCTAAGCAAGCTAAAGAAAGAATCGAAAGAATGGCCCAGCGACGGGGAGATGACCTCCGCTCAAGATGGTCAGCAAAAGATTCTGGGGAGAAAAAGTCAGCAGTTCTCATTTTTCATAACCCCTCATTGCTAATCCAAGCGCAGCGCACCAGAGATGCTCCTGCTGATGTATTTCTTCAGGCAATGGAATGCCTAATTTCTGAAAAGGTTTGGCTACAGAAGTTGGAATCCCTAAAGCTGACCCGAGAGCTCCTTCAACCTCTGGTAAACCGGCGCCTAGGCCTGTTAGAAGTACTTCTCCTAGGCGAGCTCCGCCATGCCGTGTGGCGAAATGCCGTAGGCAGGCTCGAACTTCTTGAGCAGCGGCGTCGGCTTCTCGACGTAAGGCGTGAAGTATTTCCACAGCATGTCCCGCGGCTCTGTTCTCCAATATCGATACAGAGGCATGTGGGTCCCAGGCAGAATTTTCATCTGAGAGCGTGCTTTCGAGGACATTGACTATTTTTCCCCCGGAAAGCTGCATGGGCTTCAGGAAGCGAATTTCTTTTTCATGTATTACGCCAAACATGCTGTGTTCCCATCCGAGGTGTAGGAAGGCCCAGGTAGCTTCCTGAGAGGATGTGTCTAAGGCGCGAGCAATGGCGAAAGCGTCCATCTCAAGGCCAACTGGCCGAAGGCCTAAGGATTCAGCTGAAACTCGGCAGCGCTTAATCTCTTTGGCACCAGCGGTCAGAAGAAGGAATTCCTCTTTCCCGGCAGATTCTCCCGATGTTTTGGAGGACCCAAGGGGAAGGTATCGGTAAACAATTCCTTCTGGGTCGTTGACTGCGCGTGCTGCTGTGTCCCGGAAGGTTTGTTGAAGACGACTACGGCGATTGGGGTCGACAGGAACCACTGAAAGAGAAACCGAATTTCCTCCAGTGCCCAAGCACGCGTCTTTTCCGCGTAGGCTCTGCAGATTGAAATTTCGCAAAATCAATTGCGCGGCATCGTCGTGTCGGCTTTCACCAGAAGTAGGTACTGATTTCGCTTCACGTACAGTCCATCCACTTGGCCCTCCATCAAGTTGAAGAATGCGCGTTTCTAGCGTGCCGAAATGAATGGCGACCGGCGTGGTCCGGGTATGAATCAACATGGGGATTAGGAGAGGTCGATCTCTTTGGTGGCTTCAGAAGAACTCTTGGTCACGTCCCCGGTGGGAATTTCTGTGGCGTGTGCTGCGACAAGGCAAATCGCCACGAAAGTCAATGCGGCGAGTAGAGCGGGAATTGGGCGTTTTTGGAGGGGGTCACTCATCGGTTGTAGATGGCAGTTCCATCGGGTGCGAGGGCAGTTGTGTTGGCAAAGATGCGACCAGTAGCGGCTTCAAATATCCAACCAGTTCGATCATTAGGTCCTGTGGATCGGCTTTCGGGTGGGATGACGACTACTGTTTGAAGGTCGTTGAATGGATTCGAGGGGATTCCATTTGGCAGGTATGGCCCCCAAGGGAATCCTGGTGATCCGACAGCGGCCCATAATCCTGTCGAATTGGTTGCGGCGGTTAGTTGCCCTGTAAAAGCTTCCGAACTCCAAGTAGAGAAAAGTTCACCTGGCCATTTTTCAGCGTGCTGGAAACGGTAGAAATCGGTGGCAGATCGAACTCTCTGGAGCTGCTGATCCACTGAGGCTAATTTGGCCTCGTCAAGTGTCACTTGCCAGACCGGGATAGCCATGGAGGCAAGAACCATGACTAAGGC
>DNPI01000182.1 GCA_003501525.1 Planctomycetota bacterium | reverse complement strand
TTCATCGGCATGGTCAAAATTGACCTGAATACCCGCAGTACACCGCATCATCCATAATCCTAAGTCGGACGCTTCACGCAAAACAGGTTCAAGAAAATCGTAGCGACGCTTAGGGATGCGCTCCATATCTTCAGGTGAGGCTGTCGGATGAGCACCTACTGCCAAAAATCGGACACTTCGCTCCTCCGCCAAACACTTCAAATGACCACAATACTCCTGGAGTTGAATTTCAAGTGCTTTAAGTGTCTTCTCCGGCCGAGAACCGAATTCAAGTTGAGCTCCAGGCTCTAAGGTGACCGCACGACCATCAGGAGCGCTCAACCCAAGAACTCGGCCTTCCTCACAAACAAGCCCCCAACCTGTCCTAGCTCCCAATTCCCGCAAAAGCTCCTCCACTCCGCCTAGGCCTGAATACTGTCGAGGGAGACAGTCCGGCCCAGTCACAAACTGTTCGAATTCCAAGCCAAGAGCCCACTCTTCCCGCGGCCGGTGGCCAGCGGCTAGAGCTTCAACAAGCTGGCCACGATCTGTCAGGTGGTCCATATAAATGGCGGGGGCGCATGGGAATCGAACCCACCGGGACTCGCCAAGCGAGCCCCCAGCGGCTTTGAAGGCCGTACGGGACACCAGCCCCGATCCGCCCCCTTGTGCACTTCATCCTAGCTGCGCCCTGTAAGAATTGACTCACCCCAAACGGACACACGGTAAGCCTTCAACCACTTCGCCTACAAAGACCGGTGGGCAATCCTCAGGAAAAGCTGCCTCAAACGCAGAGCGGCCATTGCCCGGGACACAAGCAAGGATGCCGCCACTGGTTTCAGCATCAAAACACAAGCTCGCCAACCAAGAAGGCACAGACGAAGAAATTTCGACAATACCTTCCAGAGTCTGACGACCACGCATTGAGCTACCTGAGAAAACATCAGCCGCCGCTAATTCGGCAGCGCCCTCGTAAAGAGGAAGAGCAACTGCCTTGATATCCAAGCCCACATCAGAAGCTTTCGCCAAATTCGCCGCATGCCCCATTAGCCCAAACCCAGTCACATCAGTTGCCGCTTTAGACCCAGAGGCTAAAAGCGCTGCGCCAGCAGCAGCATTAAGGCGAGCCATGCCCGCGCATGCTGCAGCCACGTGGCCAGGATCTGCAGAGCCGCGCTTCACTGCTGTATTTAAAGGCCCGCATCCCAAAGGCTTAGTAAGGAAAAGAAGATCGCCTGGACGAGCACCAGCATTGGTGACAAGAGCATCCTCAGCAACCTCTCCAAAAACTGCGAACCCAAATAGGGGCTCTTTCGATCTCACTGTATGCCCACCAGCCCAAATGGCGCCGGATTCTGCCACCTTCGCCACAGCAGCATCGACTATAGGCAAGACAATCTCCTTCCCCCATTCTTCTGGAAAACCTGCTATGTTCAGAACTACTTTCGGCTCCCCTCCGCAAGCATATATATCCGACAAAGCATTAGCGGCAGCGATCTCTCCATAAGCCGCGGGGTCATCGACAACTGGAGGGAAGAAATCGACGGTATGGAGACCAACACGGCCATTGCCAAGACGTACCGCGCCCGAATCGTCAAACCCATTCGGGCCTGCGAGTAGTGCATCCGACGAAGCGGCGGGAGCTATTCGCTGCAGAACCTGCGCGAGTTCCCCCTGCGGCAACTTAGCCGCTCAACCGCTGCAATCGGCGTATTCGGTAAGACGTTTACTCAAGGACATAGGGGAGGATAAGCCCTAGGCCGCGAGGCCACAATCCACTCAGGGGTTATTCCTTCGAAGCTTAATCAGAAGGTTCTACTTCTGAAGCTCTACGCTCCGCTAGAGCCCGATAGAAATCAGCCATGTCATTCATACCCAGCGCGCCAAAGTCATCCGCAAGGCCTTCAAAGTCGCGCTCGACACGTCGAGCGCGGCGACCACCAGCCATAGAAGACGAGGATGTGTCTCGCGGGTTGAGCTTTTCCAACGCCCTCAAGTCACGTAGTAATTCTCCGGCAGCCATTCGACCTTGAAAGAAAAGCACGAGCTGACCTTCTCTATCAAGAAGCAAGCTAGTAGGAGTTGGCGTCCCAGGATACCGGCCAATAATTTCACCCATAACGACTTCCAGCGCACTCAACAGCCAAGCATCAGCCATACCACCAAAATCAACGAATCCCTGCTCTGACAACCATGCGCGAGCCTCCAGGCGCCTTTCCGTGCCATCAACACAAAGCGGCACGATTTTCAGCCCCATTTTATCCCAGTCCGATTTGCGCCTTGAAAAAGCTCGAAACTCACGGGCACAGTCAGGGCAATCAAGGCTGAAAAATGTTAAAAGGATTGGCCCCTGCCCCCTTAAGGCCGCAACTCGCCTGTCTGGCTCATCAAAGCCTGGAATCCTCAGAGCCGCCAACGGTAATTTCTCGACTAGGGCCAGACGCGAAATCCGACGATTTTCAAGCTCAACAGTTTCCCCCTCCATATCCTTATAAGCGGCCACCGTATGAGGAGGCCGACGCTTCAAATCCTCTCCCTGCAAAAGAGAGTAGCGAGAATTGCTTTTGACTCCTGAGAATGCATCTACAGAACCATCCGGCCAGAATACGTTCATTGTCTCTACTGTCTTTGCATCACCCAAGCCAAAATGCAGTCGCTTGCTTCCTTGAGCCAAGTAACCTTCGCCGGCGCGCAGACTACGGACAAAAGTTTTTCCATTAGCCACAATCTCAACTCGGGCACCGATAGCATCTCGATTGCAATCCACCCCCTCTAGATCAAGAGTAAGAAAGCGCCCAGCACCGGCAACCGTATTGCGCATCAACCGCACACGTGGAGCAGTCCGATTCTTAAGCAAAAGGTCTAACCTGCCATCATCATCCCAGTCAATCGGGACTACACAGCGGCCATCGTCGATATGGTCAAGAGCAGCAGCGAAACTAACATCAGCAAATCGTGAAGTGCCTGTGTTCAAAAACAGATGATTCTGCTCTCGACCGCTCCAGGATTCGCCTTCGTTCATCACCATATTCTGAATCGCAGACCACGCCTGCTGATAAGCGTCAGTGGGTTCAGTTCCGGCAGGGCTCTGCGACGTCACGCGTCGCCAAAAAAAACTTCACAAATCGTCCGTTTCTCGATTAGTGACAAACCCATCAGGCGAATGGATATCCGGCAAACCATCGTTGTCGATATCCACAAAAGTTCCTCCCCACGCCCACCCTCCTACGGCCACTCCGGCTTCATCTGTCACATCACGAAATGTTCCATCACCGAGGTTCTCCAGCAAAGTATTCCCGCGGGCATGGCGCACATAGTGGCCGTGGATATCCTGATTTTCCCCGCCCATAAAGCGGTTAGCCTGAGGTGCAATCCGCTGACCAGCCGCACTAAACATATTGCTCACATAAATATCCCAGTCACCATCAAGGTCGTAATCTGCACTACTAACACCCATTCCAGCCGCTAGATCTTCCGCACCGGCAACATCAGCAACATCAGTGAAACGGCCCTCGTCATTTCGATAAAAATTGTTGCGGCCAAAGTCATTCGCGACATAAAGGTCTGGGTCACCATCACCATCAAAGTCCTCCCACAAAGCAGCCAAGCTAAATTTTCTATTGTTCTCCCCAAGACCGACCTCATCAGTAGCCAAAACCCATCTGTGTGATGTCTCCTGGCGGAAAAAAAGGTTAGGTGCCCCATTGTCTGCGTCGTGGTAAGGCGTCGGCACTCCGCCGAGAAGTCCGTTCAAGACATAGCGGCATGCATAAATATCAAGGTCCCCATCACCATCAAAATCAGCCGCTGCAAGGGAGTAAATATCTTCAACACCTTCTCCTTCAATTGGCACAAGCTCACGAAACACCCCCTGACCATCGTTAAAAGCCAATAAAAGATTAGGCCCCATCGCCATCACTAAATCTTGGTGACCATCCTCATCTATATCCAAGAAAAGTGCAGCACGAGTATTCTCCAAAAACCCTAGCTGCGCCTGAGCAGTAACATCAGCGGCATCCCCACCAGGGGTATGCATATAGAGGCGGTTCGGAATCCCTCCTTGCTGGCAAAGATAAATCTCGTCTCGACCGTCGCCATTCACATCACCGACAGCAACTCCTTGAGCACCAATAAAAGATCTCCCCATCAGTCGATCAGTGCGATCCCGCCATTCCCCTACACCTTTGAGTGTTTCGTTCCGCCAATTTGTATTTTTTCCAAAAATTCTTTTTGTGAAATCGGCAAAGAGCGGCCGCGGGACCGAAATCTCCTCCCAGGAGGTCACTTCCGCAGCGTTGAGAATTAAATCAGCATCGTTGCCTGATTCGCTCCAATGAACATCTAAACCCAAATTGATTTGAACTCGGCCTTCTCCAGCAATGCCATCCATCCGAACGAGTACAGAGCTAGAGAAATCCCGTGCATCACCAAGAAAGATGCGAACAATTTTCGCATGAACATGGATAACAGCATCTTCCCCCATTGTCTCCCAAATACGGTCACCAAGTGCAGCAAAATCCCCGTCTGCGCCGCCCTCAGCCCGGCGAATAGCTATCCAACCACGGTCAACTACTATCTCTGCAGCTTCCGGAATCCCCGAAACTTCCGCCATTGGTGGCTTATCCCCTACCGCGGCCTCGAGAATGGCAACAATTTTCGGTTTAGCTAAATCATGGAGGACCTCTGTCCGCCATTGATCGACGCCTGGGTCCTTTCTCTTCTGCTCTTCCAAAGCCCACTCAGGCAAATCTTGTCCCCTATCCGGCAGCAACACTGAATCCTTCCCCGGTTCCTGCAAAGGAATCAGTCTCGGCAAAGCAAGAATAGCTAGCGCAACGAGCATGCCTCTATATTCGGTTGAAACAGGCCACTGTCGCCGAATTCTTTTGCCTTTTAATGATTAAAAACTGTCTCGCCAATCAAGGTGCGCAAATCGACAACGACCCGGTCACCCTGAACTCGAGAGTAAAGCCCTATCGGCGGACGACGCAAAGATGCCGCCAGAGAAGCCGCATCCATGTCAGGATGACTAAGACTCAGCCCAGGGCCTGGCAAATGGGCAACGGGACTCGCTCCGGAACCAACACGTCCTTCACATTCAACTGATTCGATGCTCAGATTGGGGACTTTTGCCTTTAACCAATTAACCACAACCGGCTCAGTCGCACCAATGGATTCGGGCGATGCGGCCAACATAGCCAATGCAGGAATACGTCGAAGCGCAAAGCTCTCACCCAAACCATGTATTTCGAGCACAGCCTCCAGCGCCG
>DNPI01000014.1 GCA_003501525.1 Planctomycetota bacterium | reverse complement strand
TCTTTCCCCTACCCACTCTGCTTTTAACTACTTAATGGTTGAGAATTTAGGCCATCATGCAGGCGCAGAAATATCCAGAGAAAGTGAGCTAAGCATATCGGGAATCAAAAAGTTTCTCGAAGAGCCCTCAGGATTCGTGCCTTGGGCCTCCTTGGTCGCTACAATTCGGGCAGCCTAACCGCGCCCGAAATGAAAAGACTCCTACCTGTTGCCTTACTCGCCCTTCTTCCCTCTTGTGCTGGCCTAATTGTTCCGGCTGCCGCCGCGGCAGTGGGAATCTGGACCTACCACGAGTACTCCAACGAAAGTGGCGAAATCGTTCTCGCCGCAACACCTGATGCGGTCTTCCAAGCCGCGGAATCTGTGGCACGAGGGCGTGGCACGGATGTAGCCGTTGCTCGTGCATCGAAGCGCATTGAATGCAAAGTTGAACAAGCCAGCGTGCGCATTCAAGTAATTATGATTCCTGAAAGCTCCGATGTTGCGCGACTAAAGGTTACAGCATGGGAATTAGTTCGTGGTCGCGCTGATCTCGCGGAAGAAATCGCCGCAGAAGTTAAGGCACGGCTCTAGCTAGCTCTTCTCGCGAGCACACGAACCACAGTGCCCTTCCAACAGTAGGGTGTGACGCACAATTTGGAAATAGTTCTTCGCAGCTTCTCTATCTTGCAAGTCTTCTATTTCCTGGCAACGGAATTCAATAATTTTCCCACAACTTAAGCAAACCATGTGGTCATGGTGGGTGTGACCAAGAATGTGTTCATAAAGAACGCCATTTCTCCCACGATCCACTGAAGCCAAAAAGCCCCCGTCAACTAGTAAGCAAAGGGTGCGGTAGACAGTGGCACGCGATGACTTCGACCCTCGCCCACGAGCCCAACTCGCCATTTCATCAGCAGAGAAATGATCGTGAGTAGACCACGCTAATTCCAAAATCTCTGCTCGCTGTCGCGTCAAACGAAGGCCATTTTCCCGAAGGAAATCCTCAAAGCGGCGCAGGGCCGCTTCCGTCCTCACAGCACGACCTCCGCAGCTTCTTCCACGGGCTCACCTATGTCTTTGCGGAATATCTTGCCCTCGTAATCAATCACATCAACGGCGGCATAGGCGCGCTCTCGAGCATCCGAAACACTTTCGCCCATTGCCGTAACCGCCAACACTCGCCCACCCGCTGTAACCAGATGACCCTCTTCAAGAGCTGTACCGCAGTGAAACACTTGTAAATCTTCTCCGCTCGCCACATCGCCAAGACCGTGAATAGGCATTCCTGTTGGATATTTTCCTGGGTATCCCTCCGAAGCAAGAATGACAGTCACACAACACCGCGAATCCCACTCTGGTCCTTCGCATTCATCCAATTTCCCCGTCGCCACAGCCAACATCAACGGAACCAAATCGGATTTAAGGCGCATCATCAAGACTTGGCATTCGGGATCACCAAATCTAACGTTGTATTCCAAAACCTTCGGGCCAGCGACCGTCAGAATTAGCCCCGCGAACAAAACACCCTGAAAAGGACGAGCCTCGTGGTTCATCCCATGCAGAGTTGGCAGCAAGACTTCACGCTCAATTGTGTCCCTCATACGCTCGCCCACCTTCGGGTTCGGGCTAATCGCACCCATTCCGCCAGTGTTCGGCCCATTGTTTCCCTCTTCCAGCGCTTTGTGATCTTGGCAGGTTTCAAGGGGCATCAAGGTGCGACCATCTGTTAAAGCAAAAGCCGAGGCCTCTGGCCCGATAATGAACTCTTCAACTAGCAATGTAGAACCAGCTTCCCCAAAAGCCTTTTCATCTAACATTTCGCGCACCGCGCCTGTCGCTGACAATGCATCCTGGCAAATAATTACACCCTTTCCGGCAGCCAGGCCTGAAGCTTTAACCACTAGCGGATAGCGCGCACCTCCTTCTAGATAGGAGATTGCTGGGTTTAAATCTGAAAACACTCGACATGCCGGAGTCGGAACCCGATGCCGCTCCAATAAATCCTTGCACCATGCTTTTGACCCTTCCAGCTCCGCTGCATCTGCCCGCGGCCCAAAAACAGGGATGCCACGACTAACAAGATCATCGGCTATACCCTCGACAAGTGGATTTTCGGGTCCCACAACGACCAAATCGGCCTTCATCTCAACAGCAAGCGACACTAACCCTTCTACGTCAGTTACTTGAACAGCAGCATTTTCACCGTACGCAGCTGTACCCGGATTCCCTGGAGCAATCACCAATTTCTCCAAAAGAGGAGATTGAGATATTTTCCAAGCAAGAGCACTTTCCCGCCCACCAGAACCGATTAAGAGGATGCGCATAGTTGGAGGATTCTAACCGCGCCCATCAGCAGGAAACGCTTGGTGCACCGGACCACGCAAAGCGCGCTGAGCCTTTCAGCTTTTTCAAAGACGCTTCCGCCTGAAGAGCTTCACCCTTCCCGGCAAATGGACCGAAACAAGTCGCTATCTTCCAAGGCCTCCCTGCCCGAGTCGATTTTGCTCCTCCGGCAATGTGCCCATTGTGTTGTTTGAGTCTCTTCTTCGGATCCGTCGAAGACCCCACATAGGTCCTATTCGTCGACACCGAATGCAGAACGTAAACGAACCAGGAAGCTGAATCGCCTACTGGACGACCTCTATCAAGGAATTAGTCAAAGTAACCCCAGAGGCGGTCACAATTCCTGCTTGTGTGTAAACCGTTAGTCCGCTAATCCCTGGAGGCACAAATGCCAAAATATTCGCATTGCCATCCGAGCCAGCTGTGGCCCCCGGCAACTGCATGATTGGAGGACTCATGTCGACATCGCCAAATGGTGTGCTCGTGGGGCCCGGCCCCGTAACGGAGTAAGCGACAACAACCAAGTTGCCTGCTCCAGCACCTTCAACCACAAGGCTTGCAAGGCCATCGGCAACGAGGCCTTCTATCGAGTAGGCACCGCCACCTCCTCCACCGCCGCCGCCACTGCCATCTTCGACAAGGACGTTGTCAATTGTCCATTCATTGGCGTAGTCACCTTGAAAGCGCCAACGCAACTGAACCCCAGCGGTGCCGTCATAGGCACCGAGACTGACATCTTCCGTGCTATATCCACTAGAAGCTCCTGAATCCTGATACCACACTTCAGACCAACTTCCACCGCCGTTGGAGCTAACTTCAACTCCATTGCGATCAGTCCAAGACGGATAAACGTTGTTTTGGTCGAAGACCACATGCATTCCCGTTAACCCGGTCATGTCAAGCCCACCTGTTACTAGCGAATTATCGTTCCAGCCCGTGTAGTCGTCATGCCGAGCTTGGTCGTAATAGGGCTGCCATCCAGAGCTATTGCCATTGTTATCTTCAGTCCAACCACTGGGCGGGACCTGTCCGGCATTAAAGTCCTCGGACAAAACAACGGTCTGACCAAAAAGAGGAGAGACTAGAAGAGAAAGGCTTAAGAGGGGGAGTAGTGACTTCATTGTTGGGGATGTGGGCCAAAGCGCCCATTCCACTTTATCACGAGGAGAGACCATAGGGTTGATTTCAGTGCATAAATCGACTTCACCTACCTTTACTGTCGTAGGATGGGAGTAAGGCGCAGGCAAT
>DNPI01000062.1 GCA_003501525.1 Planctomycetota bacterium | reverse complement strand
TGTCTGAGTGGGAGCGGCGGGTGGCACGGCTCTGTGGTTGGCTGCAATCACCTTTAGAAGGTGTCGTGCTTCTCCATGACCAACCGCTTTCAGGATTGCCACCGTCTTTAGGGGTTGCGCTCGCAGCGGGGTTGACTGGGGATTCGGTGGGTAGTCATGTGTGGACTGACCCAGAATTGTTTTCGGAATCAACGGGCGAGAAAGTTCCTTCTGAATTGCCGCTATCGTTTGACTTCAAGAGCTGGGGTAATCCCAAACCTGCGGCGGGTAATGAAATTTTGCGAGAAGCTTTGGGATTAGAGGGGCTTTTAAGAGCTCAATATTTGAGTACAGAAGAAGCGAAATTGCGGGCCTACAGTGAGCTTGATCTCCGGCGAGGCCCGAAGGGGAGAGGGTGTGACTCTTGTCGCGGCAAGGGACATGTGTCTGTTCATCCTCAGCTTTCGCTTCCTTGTCGCGAGTGTGCTGGGGCGGGGTGGACAGCTGAATGTGCTTTGCTGCAGGTGCGCGGCCTAGCATGGACTGATTTGCCAGCGGCTACGCTGCGCGATCTTCACGAACATTTCTTGGAGACCTCATCAATTTCGGATGTTTTGGGTAGGGCCATCGCATGCGGGATGGGGGATTTGCCCTTGGATAGTGAAATGAGGAGACTGCCACGTGGAGCAGCTTTTTTAGCTCCGCTTCTTGCGCTTGAGCCGAAGAATATTTGTGTGCGAGCAGGCCCCTTTTTGGCTGGCCTTAGCCGCTTGGAGGCTGAGAAGGTCTCATCTACAATGATTGGCTATCTTTCCGCCTTCCTGGAACTGGATTGGCGGAATACTTATCCGTGTTTTCCTCTGCCTCCCCTTGGCCGAAGATCGGCCTCTAATCCTCCAGGGTGACTTAACCCTGATTCTCGAAACGGCTCATCCTCGTTTCGTGGAGATGAGGGACTGGTTGCTCCCTTTCGCAGAGTTGGTTAAATCGCCCGAGCATCTCCATACCTATCGGATAACTCCAATTTCGATCTGGAATGCTGCTGCCGCGGGGTTGAGCTCAAGTGAAGTGTTGGATTTTCTCGAGCGTGAAAGCCGCTACCCTGTCCCGGATAATTTCCGCACCGAGGTTCGTACTTGGTTTGAAAGGTGTGGGCTGTTTCGTTTGTGTAAAGGGCCTGGAGGGAAACTGCACTTGGAGTGCCGTGAGCCGAAGGTCCTAAAGGAACTTCTTCACGACGAAAAGATGGCCGAGCTGGTTGTCCCCGATGGTGATGGTGGGGCGACGGTGGATCCTGCTCACCGGGGCCTTCTCAAGGAGCGGCTTATCGCTTTTGGCTTCCCCTTAGAGGACCATGCGGGGTATCGTTCAGGGGCTCCGCTGGATGTTCGGCTGCGAAATACAACTTTGTCTGGGGATGACTTCTCTCTCCGTCCTTACCAGGAGGAAGCGGTGGGGAATTTCCACATGGATGGACGCGTAGAAGGAGGCAGTGGCGTTGTGGTTTTGCCCTGTGGCGCTGGGAAAACGGTTGTTGGCATTGCTGCTATGGCAGCTATTGGTACTGAAACCTTGATTCTCACTCCTAACACAGTGGCCTTGCGTCAATGGAGGCAAGAGCTTTTAGAGCGAACTTGGTTAGAAGATTCTCAAATTGGAGAATACTCCGGAGACAGCAAAGAAATTCGACCGGTTACCCTAACAACTTACCAAATAATGACTTATCGGCGCTCGACAAGCGAAGATTTCCTCCATTTTGGGCTTTTTGACCAGGGTGACTGGGGACTAATTGTCTACGATGAGGTGCATCTCTTGCCGGCTCCAGTGTTTCGTGCGACGGCCGAAATTCAAGCAAGGCGACGATTGGGATTAACCGCAACGCTTGTTAGAGAAGACGGGAAAGAAGAAGACGTTTTTTGTCTTATTGGGCCGAAACGTTACGACGCCCCGTGGAAAGATCTTGAGCGTCGAGGATACATCGCGGCTGTAGATTGCGCCGAAGTTAGGGTTCCCATGGACGAAGAGTTGAGGCTGGAATATTTAGGTGCCAAGTCGCGGAAAAAATTCCGCCTAGCGTCGGAGAATCCGGGAAAAGTTGAGTGCCTACATGCGCTGCTAGCAAAACACGCTGGCGAAAGAATCCTCATTATTGGGCAATATCTGGATCAGCTAAGAGTGTTGCAGGAAGAAGTCGGATGCCCCGTTATTACGGGGAAAACGCCGACCCCGGAAAGGGAGGATCTTTATCAAGCATTCAGGGAAGGGCGAGAAAGAATTCTTCTCGTGAGTAAAGTGGGAAATTTCGCGATAGATCTTCCTGATGCAAATGTTGCAATTCAGGTAAGTGGTACTTTTGGTTCTCGCCAGGAAGAGGCGCAGCGTCTGGGTCGGGTTTTGCGCCCGAAATCTGATGGTTCGAGGGCGACCTTCTATTCGCTCGTTACCGAGGCGACTTCCGACCAGGATTATGCCGAAAAGCGGCAGCGATTTTTAACCGAGCAAGGTTATGCATATCAAATTATGACTGCGGGATCTCTTGCTGTAACGCGGGAAGAAACAGAACATGAAACGTCTTAGCCTAAGGCGTAGCTTGGCACGCCGTTCTTCTGGTGAACTGACAGGGTTGCACGATTTGTGGGTTGGCGGTGAGCCACCGGTGAGAAGGCAGGAATTGTTAAGAGATTTGCGGGCAGGGATGGGCGAATCTTCCACCGTTTCGGGGGTGCTCGGCGGGGTCGAAGGGGCGGCGGACAGAGTTTTCCGAGCTTTAATGTCTGCCCCAGGCCGTGCCATGAAAATCGAGGAAGTTCGAAAGGCGGCAGGCAAAGAAGGGATTCAGGGTCGGGCCGTGAGGGGAGCTTTGAGCGATTTGGTCGGGCTGGGCCTAGCTTGTTACATGAGGCCAGCGGAAAACGGGAAGCCGACTGAATATTGGGGTGTTCCGATAGAGGTCTCTCAGGCTTTGGGCGGTTCGAAAAAGAGCAGTGATAATCTTTCGAAGATATTGAGTTTGCGTGGTTGGCTAGAGCAACATTTTGCAGAAGATGGCGAGGCTGAAAAAGCTCGAAAAATGTATCGTTTTTTGGCTGATGACAGTGCGCTTTGCGCCAGGATCGATGCTCTGGACAAGGAGCTCCAGGTATTTTTCCGAGTGGTTGCCATGGAATATGGGGGAGTACTACCTCTCAGTGAATTGGCAGATATCAGCCCTGACCTGAACCCTGTCATGCTCCGCAATGGTTTGGAAGAAGCTTCATTAGGGACTTTGGGGGATTTGGATTTCGAGCCCTTTGGTATTCGGCACCGTGGTCCCGTTGCCATCTTGTTCAATGAAGCTGTTCTAGCTTTTTTGCAGCGGGCTGCGCGAAATAATGAAATAGCCCCAAGTTCTGACGCTGGCATGGGCGTTGGTTTTGTCTCAAACTTTTCTCGTTTCGCAAGCTTTGTAGAAGGCGAGACAGTGAGATTTACTGTTCGAGGTAGCATTTTTAAGAGCACGGGAAAGCGAATCGCGCAAGATTTGATTCCTAACCCTGGTCGAGAATTCCGTAGGTTTGAAGTTTTGGAGTTAGAGTACCGTTTTGCTCGGGCTTACCGCTATATCGATAAAACAGGGATGCGGTCTTTTCGGCTTACAGAAGACGGGAAAGATTTTCTTGGTCTTCCGTTGCTGGATAAACAGCGAATAATGCTCGATTGGTTGCTTGAAGATCGTGATTTGCCAGGTGATCTCTCTCATCAGTTGCTTCTTCGCCGTACTGCGCTTCGCTATCTCAAGAGATTAGATCCAGAAATCTGGTACGACGCCATGGCTTTACCGTTTGTCGCAAGGAACCACTACTTGGCGCTGTTGGGTGCTGAAGAAAATGAGGCAACGGAGAAGGCGTCTTTCCCTGTGCGAAGTTCTGCCGATCTCAAATCTCTGTCTTGGAATTTGTTTACATGGATTCGGAAGTATCTTTACTTGCTTGGCATTGTGGATGTCGGCTATGACGAGAATGGCCGAGCTTGTGGAATCCGCCTAACTCCAAATGGGGCTGAGTTGCTGGGGATTCTATCGGGCAGGGAGCTTGCAGGATCTGGCCACTTAGTGGTTAATCCAGATTTTGAAGTTGTTTTGTTCCCGGATAAGAACTCTCACCAGCTTGTCTACATGATGGACCGTTTTGCAGATCGCGAATTAACGGAAAATCTTTTCCACTATCGCATTACCCCTGGCAGTCTTCATCGTGGTCTGGCGGAGGGACTTAGTCTTGAAGATGTTTTGAATTGTTTAGCGGAAAACAGCCGGACGCCTGTACCTCAAAATGTGTCTTATTCGCTTGAGTCTTGGGCCAAGAAGAATGGAAGTGTTGCTTGGAATGGGAAAGAAACTCTTTCTTGTGATGCTCCGGAGATATTAGACAGGCTTTCGTTGCATCCGCAATTGCGCCAAGCTGGTTTTGAACGAGTAGATTCTGAAACTATAAAAATCCAGACAGCTGTGAATCCTGGGGACCTGTCGAATTGGGTTCAAGATTTCGGTGTCCTGTTTCAGGAAATTCGGGACGAATGAGAGGAGTCCCTTCGGGGGTTTGGGCTGTTGCCTCGGCCTTAGGCGGGCTTCCTGTGGCGAAGGCTTGGGCTAAACAAGCGGCAGAGGCAGAGGCGTGGACTTTTCGAAACCCTTCTTGCGGTGATCGTGAGACAATGTCTTCCCTCCGTTTTTTGGCTGAAGAGGCTCCATTTCTTGCTGTTCACGGGAGGTCGGACTGGGCGCATGTGTGTGGGGCGGATGCTTTGATTGGAGGATGGAGGTCTCTGCCGTGGGAAATTTTAAAGGCCAGAGTTTCTGGCTCGCGTTTTGGAGTTTCTTTGCACGAACTCGAAGAGTTGAGCCACGCGGCCTCTTTAGGAGTGGACTTTGCTTTTTTTGGACCAATATGGTCGACGCCAGAGAAAAAAGGATTGCTCAACCCGAGAGGCCTGGAGGTTCTGCGCGAAGCCTGTTCTTTTGGCTTGCCAATAATTGCTGTGGGTGGCGTTTTGGGCGCACAGCAGGCAGCTGCCTGTCGTGAAGTCGGAGCACACGGGGTGGCTGTTGTACGCGCAGTTTTCGATGCAGCTGCTTTCCGTTCCGTTTGCCAGGGCTGGAATGAGGGAGGGCCCTAGCCCAAGGCTGGGCCAAGGATTTCTCTTACCCATGGAAGCCCGTTCCGTGGATGTTCTGGTAGTGCTCCAGATGGTCCGGTTGAGAATATGAAGAAAGCAATACGACCATCGATTTCATAAGCCTGGAAAATATAAGCCTGCCCCCAGGGATCTGTAGTGAGGGGAAATGTACGTGGCAGGAAACTCATAAGCGGTTTGTTGTTTTCTGCCAGCACAGGAGGAAGTGTGCCCGGGCCTACTGCGGGGAGCTCTGTTTTCCACCACTCAGGATTGTTTGTTTGGCTTTCAAGGTTTATGTGGAGATGCGCAGCAAGGATTTCGACCATGTCTTGTGCTTCTCTGGAAGATGCAGCTTCGAGTTCTGCGCTAAAGGTCTTTAGAATGACCAAGGCAATGAGCGCAAAGCCAAGAAGAGCCCACAATGCTTCCTTTCGAGCTAAGCCTTGGATGGATTGGTTGCGAGGAGGAATCATTTTATGGTGAAGGTGCTGGGCGAAAACGAGCTGCTCCCCATCTTCCAGTCTTCCTTTAATAGAAGAAAGGGGTTGTCGCCCCCTGGAGATGATTGTGCTGTTTTGGTGCCGCCTCAGGGGAGGAGATTAGTGCAGACATGTGACCAGCTTGTAGAAGGGGTGCATGTGCCGACAGGGTGTCATCCGGAGCAAATGGCGGTGAAGCTTGTTCGGCGCAGCTTGAGCGATTTGGCTGCAGCCGGCGCAGAACCGTGGGCGGC
>DNPI01000194.1 GCA_003501525.1 Planctomycetota bacterium | reverse complement strand
TAGGAATCAGCCCTTCCTTTTCGGATGGGGTCCATGCGTCCTTCGGTGTCAAACCCTCGGTGAAAAAGTTCCTTCTTCTTCCAGACGATAGCGCCGATGCGGCATTCTTCTTCGTGGTCCTCCTCGCTGATTATCATTTGAGCTTCACAGGTACAGCCGAGCACGTTGAGGATGGGGCGGCCTGGCGGAGGCTCATCGTGGCCCGCCTCCATTGCAATCGGCAACTTTAGCTCCTCAAGATCTTTTTGCGTCAAATCGTTGACAATGATAAAGAAGATGATCAGAAGAAAAGTCAGGTCAATCATCGGAGTCATGTCGACTTCGATTTCGGTGTTTGGCCTGGAGCGTTTGCCCATTTCCCCTTTTTTAAGCGGTCCGGAAGCGTTCGAACATGTCTTCGACAATCGCTCCTACTTCGAGACTCACCATGGTGACTTTGTTGCGGAAAAAAGCATAGAAGGCCGTCGTTGGGATAGCGACAGTGAGCCCGAGAACAGTTGTCATAAGGGCCATTGAAATGTCGCCTGCAAAATCGGAAGGCTCTACTCCCCCCTTTGCGTCAGCAATAGTTGCAAATGCACCTACCATTCCGGTTACTGTTCCAAACAATCCCATCATTGGGCCAATCCCGGCAATTAGTGAGAGCCACCCAATTTTTTGATGAAGCTTGACGGCTTCCTCGTCTTCCATCTCCTCAATTGCTTTTTCAATCGCGGCGAAGGGAGTGCCGACCTTGCGGAGGCCAGCAGCAACAATATTGGTGAAAAAATTCGCCTCTTCTTCGCAGAGGTCAAGAGCTTCTTGAATATTGCCTTCTCTGATTAGTTCGTCCACCTCATCAATCGTCTCTGGTGGTGCTAATTTTTCGCGCTTAATGGTGATGAAATGCTCCGCGATTAGAGTGCCTGCAACGATCGACATAGCGATGATGAGGTATCCGATGACTCCTGCATTGTTGATGGCATCGCCAATGCCCGTTGTCGTCGTTTCTTGAGCTATTCCGGATGAAGCCATTGCAAAGATGGCTGCGAGAGAGAAGAGATGTGCTTTAGGAGGAATCACTGTTTCAGGGGGCATTGGAAGACCCGGCGGGGCCGGGTGGCTTTAATGGAGAGGGGAGTGTAGCGGGTCGGTTTCTGTCGGGTTGTGAATCATCAAGAGCCTAGCTTCCTCTGGGCTTCGATTGCCCAACGGCTACGAGGATATTTTTCAATAACTCTCTTGAAGTAGTCAGTTGACGATGCGGGGTTATCACCCAATTGTTCGCAAACTTCGCCGAGTTCGTAAAGTGCTCGAGCTAATACTTCTGGCCCGGCGTTGAGAGTGGCCGGAATTCGCGCCAAAGTGAATTGGGCTTCCCGTAGGCGATTTTCTGTTTTTGCATGGCGAGCTATCCCAGTCCAGGCTGCGGCTTTTGCGTCAGTGCTTGAGGATGTAGACCCAAGAAGACTATTCCAATAAGCCGCGGCAGTAAGCGTCCCATCTTTTAGCTCGATTGCTTCACCGAGTCGGATTTGGCTCGTGGTGAGAAGAGATTGCAGGTGCCTTCTTAAAGCGAGGCCAACTCCTCTGGCAGCGGCGGCTTCTTCGATTGTAGGCACTAGGTCGCGCAAGCGAGTCTCTGCGATGGGGGCTTGCTCCCCGTGGAGGAATATTTCACACCGCGTTAACCTTGCTCCGAGTTCGACATGTCTACCTAAATTTTTCTCGTAAGCGAAATCTGTTAGTTCCTGGAGCAGTGTCGCTCCTCCGTCAACGTTGCCGGTTAATGCAGTCGCTATGCCCCAACCCTTTCGAGCCCGAATCACCCACCACGAGTCAGGCCAAGTTGCGATCCATTCCCGGAAGGCGCCTTCTGCTTCTCCGGCCCTTCCTGGATCAACATCGCACCAGGCCAGTAAAGCTTCTGCTCGACGTAGCTTGGCCCACGGAGCAATCCAAAAAGGTCCGTTTTCCTCCGCAGCTGTGCCGAATGATGCCGAGGCGTTTTGAAAATCTAAAGCAGCAAGGAATTCTTCTCCTTGCATCAATGTGGCTAGTTTTGCGCCGAGGTAAATGTCGAGGACTTGATTCGTAGGTAGATTTTTTTGATTTCCAAGCGCATCTTCCAGAACAATCGTTTCTAGCCCTGCGGCTACTAATTTTCCATGCTGGACAGAGTCTGCAGTGTGCACGGAATCCTGCAAAAGGGCAAAGGATAGAGCGAGAAGAGCCGGGGTAATCATTTTGCTTTGAGCCAGAGGAACATGCGTTGAATATCATCGCCTGCGGCCTCTTTGCCGAGATCAGGCGCTAAGCGTTCGAGACTGTCAATGAGCTTGCGATGCTTGTCCTTGTGTGTGCTGTCTATTTTGGACCATCTATAAAGAATGTAGGCCTGTTGGAATTTAGCTTCCCAGTACGCTCCATGTGAGTATTTGTTTATGCCCTCTTTTTCAGCAGCTAGTTCAGCGAGCTGGAGGAGTTCGCCGATGAGCGTTAATGATTGTTTGAAAGCTTCAGGAGTGCCTTCGCCTGGGATCTCTACTTCCTGTCCATCTTGTACGATTAGGTAACCGGCTTTGATTTTTACAGCGGCTTCTTTGACGCGAAGGTTTTTGGGGCGTTCAGCTAGGAGAGCGTCCATAACTTCAGTTACGGCAGCTGGTTGCTGGAGAAGAAGGTGAGCGTCGACGAGGTCGATGCGGGCATAAAATTTTGAGCTTGCGTCGAAGGTCGGGTCTTCTGAAAACTCATCCAGGAGTGCTCGGAAGAGTTCGGCTGCTGGTTTTGGTTGAGAGAGCTCGAGTCTGATGCGTGCCTCAGTTTGAATGTTCGGCCACTTCGCGCTGTCTGTTGTTTGGTTTGATGTCTCCAGATAATCAACCGCTTCAGTTAATAGCGA
>DNPI01000151.1 GCA_003501525.1 Planctomycetota bacterium | reverse complement strand
GGCGGCGGGATGGGCGGCGGCGGCGGCGGCGGCGTTGGTTATTACAATGTCGCGGGTACCGGTTCACCGGGAGCGGGTGGTGCGGGTGCTGCGGGTGCTTCTGCCCTCGTCGCATCGCAGGGAAGCGGTGCGGGGGGCGCAGGGGGTGCCGGGGCTACTGGTGGAGCAACGGAATCAACATACCACGGTGCGCTCGGCGGCGATGGTGGAATAGGTGGCAATGGCGGGGGTGCGGCGGGGTTGTGTTTGATGATTGGAAACCAAGTGACGGGTGTTGGTGGCTACAGCGGAACGGTAACGGGGCGGCACATAATAATTGAAGGGGCTGATGCCGAAGAGTTCATCCGAGGTCTGCTGACTTACGGTTAATAGAGAGGTGAGAAATGCCCATTTATCAACATAGAAGAGAACTCAACGAGATCGAAGTCGATGCGCTTTTAAGTTGTTGGCCGACAACAGATGAAGACGGCGCGACTGTCGCAACGCACGGCGATCTCGCCGCTGCCGCTGACTATGATCTTCGTCCCGATGAAGTCAAGGCGGCGATTGCGGCATCGCCAAAATTAACTGCTGCGGGGATCTCAGCCGTTAAGGACGCTATCGCCCCACGGTGGTGCGTGGTCACCCTCCCGCCCGACAAACAGACGGATGGCGTGTGGGAAACAACGATGGAATCGCTTGCGTTGTCATTCGTGCAATCCCACACTGCGCGATGTCTTGAGCGTCCAACGAATGATGAGACCGGGGACGAAGAAACGGGCGAGGTGACGGTGACGGGCAAATCTGGAAATTGGCGGTTGCGTGATAGATATGATCATTGGTTGGGGGCAACGGGATACCTCGCGCAGATCGAAGCGAAATTGTGACCCATTGCGAAATTGCTTTTGGGATACTTGCGAGTTCGCTCGTTACGTGTGCTGGTCTTGTGATAGCGGCGTCTCTAATGCGCGAGCGCGAGAAAAAAGGCAAACGTGGAACCTGAATACATTGCCGGCATAGGTCTGGCTATAGTACTGGTGATGGGAGCGGTATCGCTATTTCTGCTGATGATTGTGCAAGGAGGTATGAAGGATCTGGTGAAACGGCTGGATGGACTCGGCAACCGCTTTTCCCGGCTGTTGGACTATCTTGAGGGTGACAAAAAAATAAAGCGGCGATAGATGCAACGCATCAACTGGAATAACCCGCCAGAAGATCCCGGTGGACTTTCGTTTGCGGATTTGAAGAGGATGTACGGGATCGTCTGGCGAGCGTGGCAAGAGGCGAAGCGGAAGAATAAAGAGCGATTGGCGACTCTGAGCGCCAGCCGCAAAGATGAGCTTGCACTGCGGCAAGAGAAGAAAGTTCTAACAAGCAAGGTCAAATTAATATCAAAAAAGGCAGCGGCCGCACAATCGTTCAAAGAAACCTCCGGCTGGTCTGCTGGTGCCATCAGTTGTGTAACCATTCTTTGGGCCGCGTTCTCGGAATACGGCTACCCCGGCCCAGCGTGGCTTTTTGAACACGAGATCGTGTATGGCGGCGCTTGTTGGGTCGCCACGACGTTTTTTGCCTGGGCCGCGAAAGCCTACTACGGAGCAGACTAATGGAATACATCGCTATCGGGGTCATCTTATTGTCGAGCGCTGCGGACGCTCTCCGCGACGCTTGGATGCGGAGCGAGGGCTGGTGGAAGCGTCACGCGGTTAAATGGGTGGGATTCTACACCCCGCTTGCTTTCATCGCGGTGGTGCATCTGCAAGTAGAGATCTGGATACCGCTGTGTATCGCAAGCTGGATTGTCTGGAGGTTGTCGCTGCGGCACGTAGGTGGCAAAGAATGGGAGTCGATGTGGATACGTTGGATTCGAAACGTCTTTAGGGAGAAATAAGATGATAGATGGAAAGGAAGTTGGAGAAAAGCTGGTGGAGCTGAAAAAAAACCTACAACAGCGAGCCGAGCAGCTCGTAGAAAACGACCCCGTATGCGCTGAGATTCGCGGCAATATCGCATCGCTACAGTGGGTCGCGGGAGAAGAAAAAGATGCTGAGTCTACTACCGAAGATTAAGCTGGGGTTCGGCAAGGCCGAAGTTGTTAAAAGTGCCAAAGGCGCGGCGATAGCTGGCGTGGGCGCAGCAGCCTACACTGGGCTTTCGAGCGTTGGGTTGCTGCCCGATATGTTGAAAAGCGAAGAGATAGCGCCCTACACGGTGGCAGCACTGGCTGTGCTGGTCAATCTGGCGCGCCAGCTACTGACGCAGCACTCCGCGTCTGAGTATTAGTATGCGAGTGCGTCTGAGGGGTGATCTTCAGCGCGCAGGGGACGGAGGTACTTCATTGTCGTAGTGATCTTTTCGTGTCCCATCAGTTCCTGAACCGTCCGTATGTCTACGCCACTTCGAAGCATTGAGGTGGCGTAGGTGTGTCGGAAGGAGTAGACGGTATACTCTCCATAGCGCTGCTCGCGCTTCATAAATGTGTTGAATGCTTTTGAGAGTGCGCCAGCGTAGATGGGATGCTTGCCGCAGGCGCGGCGAGGGATGTCATCAGAGATCAGCCACTTGCCCGTTTCTGGGTCCCGCTCTGGGTTCCGCTCTGGGTCGCTTTGGAGTACGAACCCATCGTCGCTATCGTTTACAGAGATCTTTTTAAGTTCTCTTAGGTAGTCCACCGCTTCTTGTTTTATATCAATCGTCCGCGACTCGAAGTCTTTAGGCACCCACTCTATATCGCCATCTACGGTTTTGGCTATGGTCACAACCCCCTTCTTGAGATCGACCCGCGACCACCGCAGCCAGTTCATCTCTCCGTTGCGCAGCCCCGCATACAGCCCCAATCGCACCGCAGTTGCAATCCCCCCGCAGAGGAGGGTGTTGTGATGGGGCCGTAGGGATGCCTCCTTCACCCACGCTATTTGGTCTGCGGTAAGTATTGTGCGCTCTGTTGCATCATCGATTACGGGGGGTTCGACGGATCGGGCGGGGTTATATGTAATCATTCGCTTTTTCTGCGCTATGTCCAATATTATGCGCAGGGTAGTAAGATAGTGCGCAGCGGTCTGTGCCGAGCGGGTAGATAGGATCTGGGAGACAAACGCCTCGCAATCGCTTTCCTCCAGATCGCGGAGAGGCTTTTTTTGCTTTTTGAGCCACGCTATCACCTTATCGCCTCGCCCCCATCCGTCATAACCTGACTTCCCCTTCCTATGGTTATTCTCGCAGTAGATTCTATATCTGCGCTTGAGATAAGGGAAGTCGGGAGCGGCGATAAGCAGCCCCGCGCGCTCAGCCGCTTGCTGGTAGCCGGGAAAGAGGAGGTTGGCTTCTTCTTCCTCGATAAATTCTCGCTGGACCCAACCCAATATCGATTCCGTCGATGCGATCCCGGTGCGCGCAGCAGTCTCTAGTTCGCTGGTTGCTGCTAAGAGATCTTTGATGTAGGTCTTATTTGCGCTGGTTTTTTCTCGCTCTACTTTTTTGCCGCCTATATATAATGTATAGGTCAGCTTGTAGATTTTTCGTTTTTTCTTCCAATGATAATTTGCCATACCTACCTCCACTTACGAGCTAAGTCCCCCTCTAAGTCCCCCTCGGATTCAGCGCAAAAGGGCGCACATATGCTGCAATATCTGTATCAAAGATGGGATGACAACGGTGGGAATGGCAAGCAGAGCGGCCGTAAGTGGCTGTGGTACAATAAAAATCCCCTCCGATTTCTGCCAGAGGGGATCTTCGCTGATTGGTAGCCCGTACGGGATTCGAACCCGTGTTACCAGGATGAAAACCTGGTGTCCTAGGCCAAACTAGACGATGGGGCCAAGAGTTCCACGAACCCAGAGAGGGCGGAAGATTAGTTTCCGTGGCAAGTAGAGTCAAGCTCCAAGCAACGCGAAGCAGCTTCAATCTCCTCAGCCAACGTTCCCAATAAGCCAGCAGAGTGCTTCCAAGAGTCAGGAAGAAATGGGAGTGTGTACGTTTCTACTTCGAAATCAAAGCACCCTGATTGCACTGCTAGCTTCAAATCATCCTCCCAAGGAGTTCGCGTTAACCCCTCCCCTAAGGCTGGACCTGTCAACGGAACATGGCAATGAATTCGGGCATCAACCCGACTACCGACGGGTATATCGTCCAAAAACAATTTCAAATCGGGCCACGCCCGTTCCCCCTCTCCCTCTAGACCACCACGCACTTGGTGAAACCAAGGGTCGCTAGCCAATAACTCCAAAGAAAGGAGATCCTCACCCATCAAGGGACCTCTAATTCGCAAGGCGGAAGAAATCTGAACCTTTGCCAGCGGAACGCAAGTGTTTTGCAAAGCCTGTAAAGCGACAGCAGCATTTTCCCCAACAACAGCTCCATGGCAAAGATCCCAGCAAATCCCAACGCGCAGACCGTCGCCAGGATCAGGGATTTCAGCGGCAACCCACGAACAAGCATCCGCAACAGTCTCAAAGCCTCCATCTGGCTCCGGTTCTAAACCCAACACAATTCGTCCTCCCCAATCCCGTTCGATTTCTAATATTCCATCCTGCACCTCTCTTAAATGCAGAGCAGCAGATTTTTCTAGCGCCTCATTTCTCCCATATCCTAATGGGCACGTCGAAATAGTTATTAGATCCTCTTGGGGAGCAAGGTGAGTAAGAGTTCGAGCAACATCTAAAGTGAATCTAACTCTACGGGGGTCGCTCCAATCAGGAAGGAAAGCTTTTTCTTTGACCGAGGCACCATGAAAGCCACCATAAGGAAACGCATTGGCAGTCCAGATTTCTAAGCCTGACGATTTGCAATGCTCCTTAAGAGCTTCACACTGTTGAGAATTCTGCGCAAAAAAGTGTGCCGCTTCAGCAGCCAAATAAAGGCCATAGCCCAACGCCGCTCCCCTGCGAGAAGCTAAGTCTGCACCAGGACCACGCACCGCCTCGAAAACTTCCTCCGGAGTCTCTCCAGGAAAGACATTCGCGCAGAAAGCAAGCCTCAGGGAGTCTCTATCCAAGATTTCGCGGCGGCTAGGAACTCATCTACGGCGAGAGGGAACTGGGTAAGAAAGACTGCACCTTCCTTACGAGCTTGCTCTATCAAGCCTGCCTCAACAAGCGCCGAAAGGACTTCCAAAGAAGCATGCATGTCTCGAGGAGAAGCCCGCTGCCACTTTCTTGCCGCTGCCAAAATCTCCACTGGATCAGAATCCTCTGCCGCCATCAATTCTTCCCATTCGGTGAATTCTTTTGATTTCTCCGAGCGGCTACTTGCCTCGGCGGCAATAAGGCTTTCCGCTGCCATCGGCCGCTCTACGCGCAAAGGGATTCCCAAAATTTTCTCGCCCTCCCGCTTAAACGTCACCGTCCCCCAGTACCAAGACCCAGAAGGCAAAGCAGGCAACGACGGAACGCGTGCTGCGACGCTACGCGCACCCATAAAGGGGATAGTCATCAAATGTCCTCCTCCATGTCCGCTGAATGCTGATTCGAGATCTGAAGCTAATTTCAGCGATTTGTTCACCTCAAACAAGCGGAGCTCAGCACCGGCGAAATCAGCCTCCAGCGCCTCCTGCCCCAAGCATGGGTAATCCAGACGCAGAGTCCAAATACCTGCATCAAAGGAACCGAGTTCAGTTTCAATTTCCGAAGCAATTGTTCGGATCTCTAATTTTCCATTTGGTCCAAAGACTTCAACCATTAGATCTTCACGAATTTCAGTCGTTTGAATTGAATCAGTAAGGAAGAGAGACACAGCCGTTCCGGCCTTATCAATTCGGAAATTCTGCTCAACGCGGCCTCTAAATAGGCCTCGCTCCCCAAAAATAGTTTCCCGCTGTGGGTCAGGAAAAATTTTCATCGGGTTTACTACAGGAACAACAGTCCCAACAATTTTTGCCTGCACAGCAACCGATGTCCTTTCAAGGGGCGCCTTAACCGCAAAATACGCAACTCCTTGCCCAGCCGGAACCACCACCTCATCTTTCTGAGGGACAACTCCATGAAATGAAATCTGAAGATCTAGTTCCGCAGCAGTATTCGTAGCCCATCGAGAGGCGAGTGTGTACTCAAGAACTGTCCCAGCTTCAACGGGAACAGAAGTTTGGAAATGGTCTCCATGGCTGAGAAAATTCCGGCCACGAGATTGACGATCACCGGCATAGCGAAAGCCGCTCACTGATCCAGAGCCAGATCTAAACTCATTTCTTCCCCCCTCACGTTGGAGGACATGTATGTTCGCTATTGAAGCCCCAAAAGGAACACGCAAAAAAGTCCTACGTAACTCGCCAGGAGCTATTGCAAAGCTCGATTTGTAAACATGGCCAGCGGCTACAGATGTAACTTCGGGGATTACTACCGTGACAGGAAGCACCAGTTCGACTGGGGCCGATTCTGGCGCATCTGCATCTCGAAAAAGGACTCGTGTCGAATGAAGACCGGTAGGCAGTCCCTCAGGCGAAATCCGTACTGAAAACACACGCCCGTTCGCGGAGGTGTAGACAGCCGGCGGAGTGTCCACCCAAGAAGCTTCAGATTCGAGTCTAAATGTCCGAAGAAGCGTTGCCTTTTCCGCATTAGTCACTTCATCTTCAAATATTGGTGCAACCCTAACTCTGGCCTCAAATGGTGCATCGGTCGGTAAATCCCGCACATAGATTCCAGAACCTCTGCCGTAGGGATTCGAAACATCCAACCCAAATTGAGGAGTTTGAGGGATGTCTGCTTGTGCCCTTAGAGCAACTAAGGAAGATTCCATATGAATTGCGCCCCAGCCTTGCTCCACCCAAGTGTGCCCAGCAAGGGGTCGCGCACCGGTCGACATGGCAGCATAAATTGCAGAAGGATTATGGGCGAGGTCCTCTGCGATGGCGGCACATTTAAGGAGCGCGACGCATCCACTAGCTTGAGGAGCTGCCATTGATGTGCCGTTGTAATTCTCCCCTAGGGTAACCAACCAAGAAGGGAGAGCAGAAAGTGCTGCTCCCGGAGCAGTGAAATCAATACCCATTCCGCCGCCAGGTAAAGGACCTCGACTCGAGAAATCAAAAAGCGTTGGCTCAACTGGATTCAGTGAACCATAATTCACCCTTTGAGTATCAGGCCAAACTGCAGCTGCAATAGTAAACGCGGAGGAACACGTTCCTGGAGCTCCCACTGTTGTCAGTGCTGGCCCATCATTTCCGGCAGAAGTAACAACTATTAAACCTCTACGAGTAGCCTCATCGACAACCCATGCATCGGGCTCTTTTCCGTCTGCAAAAAAAGAAGGCCCCCCAAAAGAAATATTGGCTACCTGACAACCTGAAGCTACGGCGTAATCTAAAGCCTTAGAAATAGAAAAGCCGGAAGTGGCTCCGCCAAATTTCCCATCTCCTATCTTGATTGCAACAAATTCGACACCCGGAGCGATGCCATTCATGCGACCACCAATCCCCTCCCAAGCACCAATTATCCCCGCAACATGCGTACCGTGCCCATTTGTATCGAAAAAGAGCGTTGCCCCCTCTCCATCTCTGGCAACCTCCACGGCATAGTTCAAAAGAGCTTCTTCGCCTAGAGTCGCCCAATCGCCCGTTTTCTTAAAAGAATTCAGAAGAGGTTCCTCTCCGACATCGCCATCCTCATCGTTGTCTATCAACAATCGCCAGTCACCATTTTCCCGAAAAACAACAACATCGTAAACCGGACCATAATCACGAAATTCCTCGTAGCCTCTGGCGGTTTCTTGCGCCAAAGGAGTTTCCGCTATCTCACCACCACGACTCTCCACTCGCCGACGCGATTCTCGATACGTTGTCTTACGCTCTTCCCACATTTGCTTGCGCTCTTCTCCAATACGAGAAGAAAGGTCACCTGGAAGCCAATCGCTGTCAATCCTTCCAATGCGAAATTCTCGACCGGGAGCATCCCACTTCCCAAGAGCTAATTGCCGCCCTGAAAGTCCAAGAAGGGTTCCGTTCTCAGCTTCCCCAGCCCTTCGAAGTGGAATCCATCCATCGGTAGTGGCGTCATACCAGTCCACAATCTTTCGCGCACCTGATGGGGTAGATTGCAAAAAAGGATGCCCCGGATCAATCCCCGTATCGAGTACTGCAACCCGAATTCCTCGACCATCATAATCAGGATGATTTACAAGGAATTGCTCAACACCGAGATCTCGCTTTGGGAGTTGACCCTCTAAAGGGTCCTGGAAAATGGGCTCAGTGGCCCCGATTAGGATTAGAGTAACGAACATAGTCAGGAAAATAAGGTCTAGGCCTAAAAGGCCGGCCCCTCATTTTAGCCTGAGTTAGCACTCTCGTCGGCAGACTCTATCCCGCCCTCACTCGTCGATTTCCAAAACTCTTCTGGAATAAGAATTCGAGAGCAAGATCGGCAAGATACCAAACCGGCAAGGCCCAACGCCCGTCCCATTTCATTCGGAGGAACGGTCATCCCGCAGCCGGAACACGAAGAGACCCGAATAACTGCAAGCGGTTTCCCACTTCTTGACCCAATTAATCTCTCGTACGCAGCGCGTGCTTCCATAGCTGCACGACTCAGGGCTAATTCCCTTTGAGCAAGAAGCTCTGCCTTATCAGCCTCTAAAGATTTTTGGTCCTCCCGCCCTGTTGCCCGAAATGCCTCCATTTCTTCGGCTGCTTGTGCAACAGCGCTCTTCGCCGTTTCGATTGTGGTAACAAGCTTCTCCGCATTTTCCATTAACGCCAAGGCCTCTTCTTCCCCACCAGCGACTTTGTCCCGGAGAGTTTGAACTTTTTGACGTGCAATTTCAGCCGCACCAGCATCGCGCATCCTATTGCTCTCTCCTTCCCACTTGGCAGCCTTTGCCTCGTCAAGGAGAAGTGTATTTTCAATATCCTTCGCGCGAGCTAAGCAGGCCTTCCGTTCGCCTGCGGCATCCTCAGCCTCCGCCCCTAATACTGCCAATCTAGATTCAGCCTCTCCCAGCTCGACATCCAAAGAATCGAGCCGCCTGTTCACAACAGCGAGGCGGTCATCGAGAAGCTGAGCTTCAATCAGTAAAGCAATGGACTCTTTCAACGACGAGATTGGGACCCTGTGCTTTTTTGCACGTGAGAGTGATATCGAAAAGAATCAGACTATTCCCTCAATGAAACCTGCAAGCTTACGCGCGCGAATTGGATGCTGGAGCTTCCGTACAGCTTTCGCTTCAATCTGCCTTACCCGCTCGCGCGTAACTCGAAAAATCCGACCAACTTCTTCAAGGGTATAGGTGTATCCATCTCCTATTCCGTAACGAAGTTTAATAATTTCACGCTCCCTAAAAGTGAGCGAATCCAAAACATCCGAGATTCTTTCCTTCAACATCTCTTGGCCAGCTTTGGCCACAGGATTCTCTGAGCTCTCATCTTCTATGAAATCCCCAAAGTAGGAATCTTCACTGTCACCAATAGGCCTATCGAGGCTGATAGGGTGCTTCGCAATTTTGATTACACGATAAGCTTCATCAATGGAGATTTCAGCAGCTTCAGCCATCTCTTCAACACTGGGCTCGCGACCCATCGTCTGCAGAAGGCGCTTTTGCACTGCACGCAACTTGGACATGGTCTCAATCATGTGGACAGGAATACGAATAGTTCGTGCCTGGTCCGCAATGGAACGAGTAATCGCCTGTCGAATCCACCAAGTTGCGTAAGTAGAGAATTTGTATCCGCGGCGATATTCATACTTCTCTACCGCCTTCATCAAGCCCGTATTTCCTTCTTGGATCAAATCCAAAAACGCCAGTCCACGGTTGCGATATTTCTTCGCAATGGAGACAACCAACCGCAGGTTCCCAGAACTTAATCCTCTCTTCGCATCTTCGTAAGCATCGGTTGTCTGCCTCATACGAGCCATTCGAGCCTCAAATGAACTCAGCGGCTCCAAAGCTTTTATTTCCCAATCTTTAAGTCGCGCAAGTAATTCCTTGCCCGCATTGGTTCGGCGCCCGCCAGCAGAAAGAGAATCAGCTTCAGCTTGCAAAGCTTGCCATGTCTCCAACTTCCTATCGAGAACATAAATTAAATCCTGAACAAGATTCACCTGAAAATGAAGCTCTTCAATCAAAATAGCCACATTGCGCTGACGTGCTCGCATCGCAACCTGAAAAACGGCTCTCTCTCGTGCAGGCAATTTCCCATCCAGATGGATTTCGTAAGCCACTCGGGCAGTATCTCGTAGCTCCTCAAGAGCCATGATGTGCCCACCCAATCGCTGCTCGAGATCCTGTTTGGTGAGTTCGTAACCAGCGCCACCATCAATATCACTCGTGCCGCTTTCTGAGTCCTCAGCAACAGCTTGCTTCTTCATTCTCCTATTGAAGTGAATAACTCCAAAGGAAGAATTCGCTTGCGCTGAAGGATTAACTTTAAGAGTCCTATCAAAAGGAACCATTCCGTCCTTAACTTGGCCCAGAAAATCCAAAACGGGGTCAAGAGCGAGACCCGATTCCAAAACAAGACGCCTAAACAATTTTCGAGAGACTTCAGTCTTCTTGGCCAATGAAACCTCTTCATCCCGGGTCAAAAGAGGAATTTCACCCATCTGGGTGAGGTACATACGAACCGGATCATCAATCTTTTCGAGAACCGGCTGGTGTACCCGGGTTCCGCCTCGCTGCGCAACCGTTGAAAGGGGTTTCGCCGTAACCGGCATTGGTGCACCACCAGCTTGAATCCCCGGGGCCGATTCCCCGGATTCTGCTACTTGAATCCCAGCGTTCTCTATCCGGTCAAGAATTTCCGTGAGAGTTTCTAAAGCATTTACGCCCAAAGAATCCGCGGGTATAGCCGTCTGGATTTCATCAAACGGAAGCGTTCCTGAAGTTTTCCCCTTCAAGATGAGAGTATCGAGGGCCGTCTCGATGTTCTTGTCGAGTTTTGTCGCGGTCATTCTTGTTCTGCTGGGTTAGTCGTTGATTGTTGTGGTGTCTTTTCACCAATCCTCATGGAGACTTGCACCTCTCTTTGCAATTTGCGCAGAGCGTCGTCATCCACAGGGTGCTCGGAGTTCCGAATTGATTGTCTTCGGTTTTGAGGAAGAGCCTCTAGAGCATTCACAAAGGCCCGAGCGGGCTCTTCCAGGGGAAGATCCCGCAACCCGCTAAGCCAGAGAGAAATCTCTGGATCCGAAAACGAGGCCAATGCTTCATCGAGCCCTGATTGCTCTGATTCTGCCCTGCTCTCTAAGCACCAAGCCAAGAGACGCGCAGCAAAAGCATCCGTGAGACCCTCCTGAATTCCCTGAAGGGCCTCCAGGTTGCGTTTTCGCGAAAGGAGTGACGGGTCAAGAAGAATTGCCGCCACAATTTCACGCTCATTGCGCTGAAGAGTATTCCCTGATTCTGGGACTGAAGATTGATGATGGACGGGCGCCGGAGGATTCGAATTTGAATCCGAATGGCAGAGAGCATTGAAAGCCTGCTCCCCAATACCAAGGCGGTCACAGACCCTGCGAACCCAAGTATCGGCCAGCACAGGACTTACGGCAGAATTAACCCATTCCGCCATCTCCTGCGCCACCCTATTCTTGTCCGCTGGACCCAATTGACCTACCTTCCGAAACCAGGAAGACAGACGCCAATCGATTATATCTTCCGCAGAAGCAATCCGTTGCAACAATTCTGCCTCCTCCTTGCTCGCGACCATTGCAGCGGGATCACGGCCATCCGGAAGTGAGGCTATTTCACAGGCTACGCCCTCTTCAACCAACACCCTTGCACCTTTATGAGCTGCCCGCTGACCAGCTTCATCTGCATCCATCAAAAGAACAACCTTTCTATCAAATCGTCGAAGAAGGCGTGCATGGTCTGAGGTAAGAGCGGTCCCTTGGGCAGCTAAGCAAGTTTTCACGCCTGCTTGGTGCAAACTCATCACGTCTAAATAACCTTCAGTAACAACAATGGGAGCCTCTGCATTATCCCGCAAACCATCAGGCAGCAAATGTATCCCAAAAAGAATCCGCCGCTTCGGGAAAAGAGGCCCTTCTGGCGAATTAATGTATTTACCTCGATTATTCTCGTCAGCCCATGAACCAGGAAGAAAACGCCCTCCAAAACCCACAGTTCGCGCACCCCGCTCGAGGACAGGAAACATAATCCTTTCTCGAAAACGATCGACCGGCTTACCCGCGGAATCGTTAAAACTCAAGCCTGCTTCGGCTAGAACTTCCGGAGAAAACCCTTTGCCGAGGAGGGCACGAACAAGCCAATCGGCCTCATTCGGCGCCCAACCCACACAGAAGGTCTCTAAAACTTCCGCGCTCAAAGAACGCTCAAGAAGATAGTCTCGGGCAGCCGCACCAGCAGGCTCATTCAATGATTGCGAGTAGAGAACGCGGGCTGCCGCCAAGGCTTCTCGCGCTTTCTTGAGCCTGTTCGATTTCTTGGGGTCTCGGCGATCCCCAGAAAACCCCGGCATTTCGAATCCCGCTTCGTCTGCCAATCTTTCGAGAGCTTCAATAAATGAAAGCCCTTCAGATTCCTGAAGGAAATTTAAAACGTCTCCGGATTTTCCGCATCCAAAACAATGAAACCGACCTGAGTCGGGCTGCACAGTAAATGAAGCTGTTTTCTCCGGATGAAACGGACACAAGCCCCACATCCGGCCACTCTTGGTCGAAAGTTGCACCTTTCTTCCCACCACAACTTCAATCGGAATCCGATCTTTAACGCTATCAACAAACTCTCGAAGATCCACCATATGTATAAGTCAGGCAAAGGGGCTTGGAACTCCTTTGACCGCCTCCCACCATACGGCCGGTGGGATTGTCTCAGGACGTGCATTATCCGAAATCCCTAACGCTCTCATACGACTAGCAACTTCGGGATAACTTTTGTCAAATCGGGGCAAAAGGCGCTTGCGTCTTTGCCCAAACGCATCACCAAGGACCAATCGAAAGAGTGCATCCTCACTT
>DNPI01000220.1:652-4323 GCA_003501525.1 Planctomycetota bacterium | reverse complement strand
CTTCACCCGAAAACGACGGATTTGAGCCCCGTCAGGTCTGTCTTCAGGATCACCGAAAGCTTCGATGGCAACCCCCTTTGGTAAACGTCGCCAGCGAATAATCTCAAAGGGGCCAGAGCCAGCCACCTGAATCTCTTTAACTGGATCTTCTTTTCGCAGCCTGCCTACAAGGATTTCGCCGAATTGAGCTTGGGTCGGCTGCATTTCGAAGTGCGGTTTTACAAACGCATTGAGAGTCAGCTGCACAGGCAAATCTGCACCTTCGCCCCGCAGAGTGATAGAACTAGTTTTCATACCCTTATAGCGAGCCGCGTCAAAGGTAGCAGATATCACTCCCTTCATGCCGGGGACCAAAGCGTCACCGCGAGGCCAAACTTTGCCATCAATCAATATGTTGGCTTCAGTGCATCCACAGGAAAGGTCATAAACCGTAATGGTTACGGGAGAATCCCCCTTCACCTCAAATGGGAATTCGATGTTCTCATAGAGAGTATCTTGGTAGACGTCTCCAAGATTTTGATCGAGAACGGAAAAAACAAGAGTGCCTCCTTGGTCCTCTACTTCAACCGGGGCAGATGCAATCTGAGGGTCTCCCCCACCGCAACTTTGAAAAAAAACACAAGCAAAACCAAGAAAGAGAGAAGGAAAGAATCTCACTGAACGACCCCAATGATTTGGATTTCGCGATACACAATACGCCCTATAGAGCCACCCCTTGGGTGAAGCTCCAATTTAAGGGTCCCGGTGAGGGGCCCTTTGGGTAAATTTGAAGGCAAGGTCAACTGGACTCTGTAACGGTTATCGGCCCTTAAGGTTACGCAATCCGTAGTCGCACCAGGAATCCCTTCTAGACGAACCTGGGGGATTGGCAGCTCCCCGATTCGCACACCAACCTCAACACTCGCATGGGTAGGCACAGAAGAGGGGATTCCACCCAAAAGAAGCCTTTTACCAGGCCGAGTCCACAGCTCACCCTCTACTGAGAATTCTGATTGCAAAATAAAACTATATCCATTATCTGCAAGAAAACGCAAAGCCCGCCTGTGACGCCCCTCCTCGCGACTAGGCGGCAAAATAATTCTAATCTCCTGCTCCTTCTGTGAAGTTGGAGAAGGAACACCTTCAATTCGAAGAGGGGGCCCACCCGTAAGGATTTCAGTAATCCGAAAAGGCTTCGGACCAACAACGCGTACTATCCGGATTTCCTCCTTTTCCCCAGAAACGGAACCAAAACGGAGGGGGCTGGGGCTCACATCAAACCAAGGCTCTAACTCAGCACGAATTGCCAAGCGAGCAGGAAGCCCAGGACCTTCGCCCAGGACATCAAGTGTTACCTCCCTTTGCCCCAATAATCCCGCGGTGGCAAAACCGGCAACAATAGCTCCATTGGCTCCTGACTCCAAGGGGACCCCGAGACATGGCCCCCCTCCATCGGAAAGCTCAATTCGCGGAGACAGGCACCCACAAGAGCCGCTTAGTCGATCGACACGCACAGCACTAAGGGTAGAAAAAGGAAATTCCACTTCTACTTCCTCACCAGATATCAAACGACCTAAATCGAGAGTGTGATGCTCGAATTTCAACCCGACAGGGGCAACCGCCGACTTACCGCAAGCAGCGGTAAGCAGTAGTAAGAGAGACACCAACAGTTGCCGAGGCATGGAGTCGGCATCACTATACGCTCGTGCGTCCGCTTCTCCCGACCCTCCTTGTCCTTCTTGGCACGGCATCTTGCCAATCAATTCCCGTTGAGGTTCATGCACGAGCCTTAAGCCCTGATTTTTCCACACCCATAGCCGCCGGGCAAAGCTTTCTCGCAGCCGTGGCGTGCAACGATGCCAGAGCAGAGTATCTATGCTTTTCTGAAACGCTTAAGGAAGAGTACGGAGCAACTCTAGATGGCTGGATTTTAGCTCGCGAATCCCTACAGAAAGAGATCGGTAACGATTTCAAACACGCTCATCGACTCCAGCCCGAACCCCCTTCAAGCATTTCAGATACAGAAGAAAATATTGTTTGGTGGCAATACAAAGGTAAACGACTCCTCGGACTCACAATGGAGGCGCAGATTTTCTTCGATGTTCTACAAAGCGGAAGCCAAGAAACTGGCTCTTTCCTCGATTTCCCCCTCTCTTCTTTTGTGGCCATCAAAGAAGATCGCCTTAGCCTAGAACTCAAAAACTCATCCATTAGGGGCTTAAAAGCTAATCAGCTCGAAAGGTTCGTCCTTGGCACCGAATGGAAAATAACAAGTTTCCGAATTCCATGACTCCAACTCCAAATCTTTCCTGTTTCGGGCCTGGAATGCCCAAGCCTAAAAGCCGCGACAGAAATATTCTGGGAGGAAAAGGCGCAGGCCTTGTCGACATGACAGAGCTAAGCCTTCCCGTACCTCCAGGTTTCACTTTAACAACTGCCGTATGCGCTAATTGGGACAAAAGTAGGCAACTCTCCCCCGAAATTCAATCAGCAGTTCGACGGGCAATGTCGCAAATGGGCAAAGCAATGGGACGGGAATTCAATGGAAAAGAGGAGCCATTACTCGTGTCTGTTCGCAGTGGAGCACGAGTCAGCATGCCAGGAATGATGGACACAGTTCTGAATCTCGGGCTCTCACCCGAAAAAGTCGAAACCCTCGCCGAGGTTACAGGGAATCCACGGTTTGCTTGGGATTCCTACCGGAGATTTATCGCAATGTTTGGCGATGTAGTCCTCGGTCTTTGCACAGCCGACCACAGCCCCTTCGAGGACATCCTCGAAAAAGAAAAAGAAAGAGCCAAAGTAAACCTGGACCATCAACTCAATGCCGCCGCCTTGAGAAGGGTAGCCCAATCATCACGAAACTGGATAAAACAGAAAACCGGGCACCCGTTCCCCGATGATCCCTGGGAACAACTTTGGGCAGCTATAGCTGCTGTTTTTGACTCTTGGGGAAACCCTCGAGCCGCGGCATATCGAAGACTAAATGGCATCCCCGATGACTGGGGGACCGCCGTCAATATCCAAGCAATGGTCTTTGGGAATCTTGGAGAAGATTCCGGAACTGGCGTGGGATTTACCAGAAATCCAGCAACCGGCGCTAAGGGGATGTACGGGGAATTCCTCATGAACGCACAGGGAGAAGATGTAGTCGCCGGAACTCGAACACCCCACCCACTGGAGGAGATGCAAGCGGACTCTCCCGAAACCTATGCAGAGCTGACAAAGATATCCAAAGACCTCGAAAATGCCTTTCGAGATATGCAGGATTTCGAGTTCACTATTGAGAGAGGACGACTCTTCATGCTTCAAACGCGCGTTGGCAAAAGAACTGGAACAGCTGCAGTGCGCATTGCAACGGATATGGTTCGAGAAAAGCGCATTAAATCTGAAGAAGCCCTGCTGCGCATTGACCCTGAGGGCCTTGTCCAATTACTGGGCCCCGTTTTCAAAGGTTCCTCAAAAGAGGAAGCTATGGCGCAAGGCCGCTATCTAGCACGAGGCTTACCTGCCGGCCCCGGTGCGGCCGCAGGTCGCATTGTCTTCAAAGCGGAGGATGCCGTTGAAGAAGCGCAGAAGGGACCCGTGATTTTGGTCCGAGAAGAAACCTCCCCAGAAGATATTTTAGGGATGGCCGCTTCCGTCGGAATTCTTACTTCTCGAGGTGGAATGACTTCCCATGCAGCTTTAGT
>DNPI01000220.1:0-257 GCA_003501525.1 Planctomycetota bacterium | reverse complement strand
GGAACTCTTCAAGCGAGCGGCAAAAAACTTACGAAAGGAGATTGGTTGTCCATCGACGGGACTTCGGGAGAAGTACTTGAAGGGCGTCTCCCGACTCAAGATTCAGAAGTAGTCCAAGTTGTGACAGGAAAACGAAAACAATCCAAAAATGGAGACGACGCTCGGTTCCGCACAGTTATGGCTTGGGCAGACAAGGCTCGCCACATGAGAGTAAGGGCGAATGCCGATTTGCCCGAACAAGCTAAAAATGCAATCGC
>DNPI01000143.1 GCA_003501525.1 Planctomycetota bacterium | reverse complement strand
AGAGAAAAAGCTTTGGCTCTTTGGTTTGAATCAAGCACTCTCGTGCGAATAAGAGCCTCAAATCTTGCGTCCAAATCTGCTAGCTCTGGCGCAAGCAAGCTGCGACCTGCATCCAGCAATCCTCGTCGCTCTTTTTCGTAACGGTGCAGAACAACGCGTAAATCCCGAGCCTGGATTTCTGTAAGCGCCAACGTCTTTTTCACCGCTATCTCCCAAGAAGACAGATCCTCCGGCAAGAGAGAGAGAGGAGATGTCGCTTGCCCACGGCCGACAAAGAATCCGAGCGCAAAGCCGCCCACCAAAGTAAGGATTGCCGCTGGAAGAACCCGCCTAAACCCTAAGTTCATTGCTCTCGGGGCCCCGGGGGGGAAGATCTGGACAGCAGCTCTTCGAATGCTCTATCAACCTCAAGCAACGCGCTCGCCGAAGCTCTACCAAAAGATTCCACCTCCTGGGAAAAAAGCGCCAAAAGACCAACGAAGGCGAGGATTGAAGCTGCCACAGTCCACCATTTCAAAGCTTGGCCAAGATGCCGCACCTCATGCGCTAGGGCTTCATCCAGTCGAGCATGTATTCGCGTAAGCGTTTCAGTAGAAACCGAATCCCCTTGAAGGGCAGCGAAGTCTTGCCGCAATTTACGCCAAGAAGACACAGCCGAACGACAAGACGGGCACGCAATGAGATGTTCCCGAACTTCCACAGAAAATTCTCGCCCCATTTCACCGTCGAACCAGGCCGTGAGTTTCCCACTCCACGACTTACAGGGAGAACTCAAAGTTGATCCTCCAAGCGACGAAGCTCGATTGCGAGCTTTTTACGTGCACGAAAAAGACGCGACTCGACGGTCCCCTGAGGGATTTCCAAAATGTCGGCAATCTCGCGATAAGAAAGATGCTCAAGTTCTCGAAGGACCAAAGCCTTGCGATACTTTTCAGGTAAAGCGTCCATCGCTGCGCGCACTTTTAAGCTTCGCTCTCTTCGTTCCGCTGACTCTAAGGGCGAAGATTCTGATCTGGTGGCTAGCGGTTCACCGGCGCCAGTACTAGGGAAAGGAGCGGTGAAGATTCGTTCTTGGCGCACCATGCGTCTTCGATAATCGTGAAGGGTGTTAAGAGCAACTCGGTAAAGCCATGTCGAAAGAGCTGACTCGCCTCGAAAAGTATCAAGCCGTCGTTGCAGCTTCATGAATACTTCTTGAACCCCATCCTCGGCTTCCTCTCGGCTTAATCCAATTTTTAAAGCCAAGCCATAGACTCTCCCTCCAAAATCCCGAAAAAGGACTGTTATGGGGTCTTCAGCTGAAGTTGATTCCTGGTCAGGCGGCTGAGGTAAAAATTGCACGGCTTCCATGCCCATACGATTCAGACGACACCGCGTCAGGGCTTCTTCCCACCAGACAGAGCAATCAGTCCGTAGCGGGATTCCCTAAATGGGGCAGCAAATGGCCCAATTTGTCCCTCTTCGCCTTCAAATATTCTGCGTTATGGCTATGAACTACTGTTTCAAGGGGTATCTGCTCAATCACTTCAAGCCCATAGCCACCAAGCCCAGCGAGTTTTTTGGGATTATTGGTCAACAGGCGCATCCTGCGCACTCCAAGGTCGTGAAGGATTTGAGCACCGACTCCATATTCTCGCATATCAGCAGGAAGGCCTAATTTTTCATTCGCTTCCACTGTGTCGAGACCTGCATCCTGCAATTGGTATGCCTTGAGCTTGTTCTCCAGTCCGATGCCGCGACCTTCTTGCCTGATATAAAGAAGAACACCTTGCCCCGCATCAACAATTTGCTGCATAGCAGCCCTGAATTGAGGACCACAATCGCACCTTAAACTACCGAATAAATCTCCCGTCAGGCATTCGCTATGAACACGAACGGCAACTGGACCCTCCTGCGCCGGATACGTTTCGGTCCAAGATTCAGGAGCCTGCGGCCAATTAAAAGTCAGCGCAACATGCTCCTTGTCATTTGGGATTGCGTGGTAAAGGTGCAATCGGAATTCACCCAATTCAGTAGGCAAGCGCACATCGTCAACCTTCCGAGCTACTACCTTCTCGCGTCTCCTTTGAAATTCGATAAGGGCCTCTATGGTCAAGATCTTTAGCTTGTGCTTTTCCGAGAAACGCTGGAGGTCGGGCATCCGGGACATCGTCCCGTCCTCATTCATAATTTCACAAATAACTCCCGCTGCTCGCAATCCCGCCAACCGAGCAAGATCAACCGAACCTTCGGTCTGCCCCGGCCTGACCAGAACCCCTCCGGCTCTGGCACGAATTGGAAAAACATGTCCTGGACGCGCAAGGTCCGACGGACGAGCTTCCGGGTTTACGGCTGCCAAAATCGTAGTAGCACGATCTGCTGCAGAAATACCTGTAGTAACCCCTGAAGCCGCCTCAATGGACTCAAGGAAAGCTGTCCCCATCGAAGATGTATTCTCAGCGACTTGGGCCCTAAGGCCTAGCTGCTCACAAATCGAGCCCTCCATCGCCAAGCAAATCAGCCCGCCACCTTCTTTACGCATGAAGTTAATGCCTTCAGGAGTAATCTTCTCGGCCGCCATTACCAAGTCCCCCTCATTTTCTCGGCGAGGGTCATCGACCAAAATAATCATCCTGCCGGCCTGTAGGTCGGCAACGGCTTCTTCGACAGTGGCGAAACTCAACTCTCTAGAAGGAAGGGGATTCGAACGAAACTCAAAAGAGCATTCTAACCAGCAGAGCATCCAACTCCCTTGATTAAAGCAATTGGGAACAAATCCTCCCTAAAAGGGTCAAGGAAAACTATCGATTCATCCGAAACAATCATGTGAGCAATACCCTTCTTAAAACGAGCCCGGTAGCTGCTGCTTTTTTGGTAAGCGCAGCTGCCGGAGGAGTTTTTGCTCTGGCTGCAATACCCCACATAAACAATCTAGCCGATATCGCTAGAACTCAAGACAAGGCCATCGAATCACTGCAAAGCCAATTAAGCCGAATCAAAAGTGAGCAGATTGACCTTCACATTGGCCTCGACAGTCAAGCCAATGCTCTTAACAGTCGACTCGATCGTGTAGACGGCCGACAGGATGCGTTCCAGGCGCAGACAGCCGCAATGGAAGAAGAGCCTGGCCTAATTCATCGCAGAAGCCTTGAGAGAGACATTCTCGGTCCTGTTTTCCAGCTTTCAGGAGAAGAGGCCGTAGGAAGTGCGGTTTTGGTTTATCGCTCTCAAGATGAACCCTACTACTTGGCCCTCACTTGCCAACATGTCGTACGGGACATCTTGGAAGAAGAAGGCATCCGAGAAAACCTTCTCGGCCATAAGGTACGAGCTCTATTTGAACCATTGGACGGCCCCTCCTTTCAACTCGAGACATATATGGTCGCCGAAAACACTGTCCACGATTTAGCTATTCTGAGAATCGACACGGAGGCAAATCTCGGACCTGTAGCTACGCTAGGTTCGAGATCACGGGACTCAAAAGTTAAAGTTTTCGACCCCATCTACACCGTCGGATGCCCTCTGGGGACCGCTGCTCAAGCAACGCGCGGAGAAATAACTCGCACTCGGTGGGAAGTAGATGGAGAAAACTACTGGATGGTGTCCAGCCCTGCTTTTTTCGGGAATTCCGGTGGCGGCGTGTTCCTAGAAGAAACCCATGAGCTAATAGGTATCTTCTCAAAAATTTACACCCATGGAACATTCCGGCCGCAAGTCGTCACTCACATGGGGCTATCTGTGCCTTTGGCAACAATACACAGCTGGGTCACCGAAGTCGGATATGGCCACATTCTCCCAGGCGCCCCCTCTGACCTGCGCTTAGCAGAAGCAAGCATGCAAGAGTGACCCCCCGCAACTCATCCCCGAGTTTGAGTATTGGGTCGCCTTCTTCAAGGCGGCCCTTTCGCATATAGCAAGGTCTCGTTCCAGCGAACACAATCTCAATGGCCAGAGTAGACTCGGCCAACGATGCGGTTATTTCTACTGTTAGTTGCTCTGCCTTGCCTTGCTCTTTGGGGAGCACCTTTGCCCGGCGGGTACCAAACATCTATCGCCACAGCCAAGGCGAAACTCGCCGCCGGTGATATCGGCAAAGCCTCGGAAGCTGGTCTTGAGGCCCTTTCATACTCCCCTTATTCCGCAGAGGCTTACACGGTCCTTTTTGACATCGCCAGTGCAGACGGGAATAAGGAGTCCATGTTGCGCTGGGGTAAGTGGCTGTATTGGGCACATCGATATTCTGGACACAACAAAGACGCCGACGCAATTGCAACCCGCATCAATCCCATTTGGGCTGACTGGAACGCGGATGAAACTGTTATCTCTGACTGGCGAGCAGAAGTAGACAAAGCTGTGAAATCGGCCGCAGGCGGAGACAAGCAATACAGAGTGGCTGGTCATTTGATGGGCAAACTGATGGATCTTGACCCGGGAGATGAAAAACTACAAAAAAGCTACGACAAGCTCTCGGAGAAGGCCGGAGAGATGTTGTCGGGAGGCGCCTTTCTTGCTGAAAAAGTCCGGCGAAAATCCACAAAGTGGATTGCGCAAATGGACGAGAAGCATGGGGATTTAATGGAAAACCCTTGGAATAAGAAAACGAAAAACTACGAAATTGTGACCAACTTGGGATACGAATTCGTAGAGACCGTTGCCATTGTCATGGAAGATATTCATAAGTTTTACCGGAACATTTATGGGTACAAGAAAAGGGCTCCGAGGCTAAAGCTGGTCGTCGGCGCCCCGCGCTCCTCATTTGACCGTTTCTGCATTGACGTTCTTGGATCGGGACTCCCTGGAGGTGTGCTTGGTTGGTTTTATGACAAAAAGATGACGGTGGCCGCTTATCAGGATGACACCCCTCGTTTTCAAGTCACGATGGAAGAGCTTTACAGCACTCTATTTCATGAAGCGAGCCATCAGTTCATGTACTTACTTTGCGAAAAGCCAACAAAGCAGGACCCGCCAACATGGCTCAATGAAGGCACAGCCTCTTACTTCGAAGGCTGCGAGTTAAAGGCTGATGGCAGCATCGTCAAAAACAAGCCGGCTCTTCTCCGAGTGCGAGAATGGGCTCAAATTGAAAGCGGCGGCGGCCACAGCCTCGAAGAGGTGATCTCCTATCCTGGACCTGGAAGCTATCCAGGAAGCATGTATTCCTACGGTTGGGCGCTTGTCTATTTCCTAAACAATTACGAGGACCAAGAAGGAAGGTTAATTTATCGGCAACCGTATCTCGATTACCTCAAAGCTTATACAAAAAAGAATAAACACAATGCTTTCGAGTTAGCCAAGGAGATTTTTGTCCGAGAAGTTGAGGACCCAGAAATTCCCAACTGGGATGCTTTCGAAAATCGATGGCGTATTTGGACTCAAGGCATCGTGCGAGAGTCGAAGTCAGGGGCTGAATTCGCTTCCGTTCTCCAAGACAGAACTCGCACATACCTAGAGCGAGGTGATTTTGAACGAGCACTAATTGCCGCTGAACAAGCAGACGACAAAAGGCCAGAAGATAGGGAAACATACCGACTACTGGCGCATGCCTACTTAGGCAACGGGCACAGCGGCGAAGCAGCCTTCTGGATGCTCCGGCACTGGGAAAAAGCTTGGGCAGCCGAAGCGGAAGAAGAAGCCAACACTGCTGAGCATTGGTTAACGGAAAATGGAGCAAAGGATCTCGTTGCCTCCTATATCAAACCAACCAGGAGGGCTTTAGCCCGCATTGAAAGGTTAATGGATGATGCTCAAAGCGACAATTTCCCCGTTGCAGCCATGCTTTTCGCCTCTCACGCCAACCAGGCATTTGGCATATCGCACAATAGGCTCGAAGAGACAATCGCTGATATTGCAAGAGTATCCGGGCAAGATCTCCGGCTTTGGATTAAAGCCTATGCCAATGACGCCACAGCAAACAAGCAATACTCAGATGGCACTGACAAAATT
>DNPI01000089.1 GCA_003501525.1 Planctomycetota bacterium | reverse complement strand
AAGAATAGCCATCATCGGAGCCGGTATCGCAGGGGCGGCTAGCGCCTATTACCTAGCCAGTCGCGGAGCTAACCACGTCATTCTCCTGGACAAAGAAAGACAACCCGGAACTCACTCCACAGGACGCAACGCTGCCATCCTACGCACTGCCATTTCTGACCCTGTTCTGCACGCAATGGCAAGAGAATCCGCGGCTTTCTACATGAATCCTCCAGAAGGTTTTTCCGGGCCACCCCTCCTGAATCGGACGGGACTCTACCTGGCAGCGACCGCGGACGCAGAAGAAAAATTGAGGTCATGGATTACTCGCGACGATTGTTCCATGGGAGGGCATGAGGTGGCAACGACCGAAATCCATCGAAGGGTCCCTGACCTTTCTTCTGGGTTAGCGTGTGCCTGGTCATTTCCAGCCGAAGGTGTCTTTGATGTGCATGCCATTCTCCAGGGTTTTCTCCGCGGAGCACGAGCCGGAGGTGTAGATATGCGACTGGGCTGCAGCGTAGACGGAATTCGTGCCCACGAAGGGAGGGTTAAGGGACTCGAAACACATGAAGGGTTCTTGCCCGTTGATGCCGTCCTAGTCGCCACTGGAGGCTGGGCAAAAGTCACCCCAGGAGATAAAAAGCTAGAGCTACCCATCGTTCCTTATCGCCGACACCTTCTCGTCACAGCTCCAGATCCCACTCTCAACTCACGTGGTCCGGCTGTTTGGATTGGGGAAGATGATTTCTACTTCCGGCCTGAAAGCGGCGGCATGCTGATGTCGGCATGCGACACTTTCCCCGTAAAACCAGAAGAAGGAGAACTCAGCGATTCAAGCGTTCTAGAGACTCTCGGCCAGAAGACTCGGCGCTGGCTCCCTCGATTAGCGGAATCGGGTGCAGCTCACTTCTGGGCTGGTATGCGAACCTTCGCTCCGGACGAAAGATTCGTCGTAGGCCCAGACCCCCGGCTAGAAGGCCTTCACTGGGCCGCTGGGCTAGGTGGGCACGGCATCACTTGCGGCGCAGCTGTCGGGAATTTGGCCGCTTCGTGGCTCTATGGCCCCTCCCCCGATCACCACTGCTCAAAAGCCTTCCTTCCGCAACGCCTTCTGGGAATAAAAGCGAGCAGCTCGCTCTAATAGAAGAGGTAACCAAAGCACCGAAGGCCAACCTAGAAGAATCGAAGGCTTTCAACACCCTCTCTAGCTAAACCAAGAACAGGGGTGAAATAGAACAGAACCACCACACCCACTGCAGCTGCCACAACTAGGGCTTGGACTGGCAGCATTTTCGGGACCGATACCTGATTCTCATCCGGGACGAGAAACAAGGGACGAATCAGGCGAAGGGCATAGACCAAGGTCAGGACAGTGGAGATTGCCGCTACAGCAACAAGCCAACCAAGGCCGCCCTCCCAAGCACGAATTAAGAGCAGCCACTTCGCAAAAAACCCTGCCGTGGGAGGTAACCCCACTAAAGACGCCAATAAAACAACTAGGCTGATTCCTATCAAAGGGTAGCTGCGCCCCAAACCACGAAACGCTCGCAATTGACTTCCACCAGCCTGTTGAATAAGAAAAAATGCGGCGGCCGAAACACCAAGCATGGTAAATCCATAAATCAGGAGGTAGGCCGTAGCAGCTTCAAATCCATATCGACCCAAGAGAGCTGTTCCCATCAGAAAGAAGCCACCTTGGGCGACGGAAGACCAACCCAAAAGCCGATGTATATCAGCTTGCTTCAGGGCCGCAAAACTTCCAGCAAGCATGGTTAGGGCAGCCAGAGTCGCAAGTACAAGGGTTGTCGGTCTCAGAGCCTCAGCTATGCCGCCATCTAATCCAGACGCCAGCCAAGTCGCAAGAACCCGGAGAAAGGCCGCAGCGCCTGCAATTTTGCTGCCAACAGCGAGAAATGAAAGAACAGGAGTAGATACGCCCTGATAAACGTCAGGAGCCCAAAAATGGAAAGGAGTAAAGGCGAGCTTAAAACCGAACCCAGCCAGGATTAGAAGAAAAGGGACCGTGACTTGAAGGCCGTCACCACCTGCAAAAAGACGAGCCGTTTCTATCCCAACCTCTCGAAGGTCTAGGCTTCCGCTTAAACCATAAAGCAGGCTAATCCCATAGAGCATTAAACCCGAAGAAAGAGAACCATAAACAAGGGCTTTGATACCAGCTTCCGCTGAGTGATGTTCTCGCTTGCGTACAGCTGCAAGGGCATAAATCGCCAAACCCAGCCCTTCGAATCCCAAATACAGCAATAAGAGGTTCCAAGTTCCAAGAAGGAAGAAAGCCCCCAGCGAGCCTGCCAGCAAAAGGAAAACTGTTTCGCTTCGGCCATCGCGACCTTTTGGATGCTTATCCGACATCTCGAGCACGAGAGCGACACTAGCCGAAATTGCGACCACTAACTGAAATAGGCCTCCATAGAAATCTACTCGAAGCATCCCTAGCACATCTGCTGAGCCCCAGGACAGGCGCCGGAAAAGTAAAAAAGATACCCCTAAAAGAAATGCTAAACCGACCAGGCTCGATTCCCACGGCCGAGCTCGCCTAAAAACCAAATCCCAAGCTAGGACCACACAGGCCCCGAAGGCCAAAACAGCTTCCGGCCCAACCCAGGCAAAAGAATCGAGAGTAGGCATCATGGAGCTGGAGTCAGCAGCCCTACCCGCATAAGCTCAAGAGCTGCGCTCATGCGATCGAGCAGAAAGGCCGGGTAGAGACCGAGTAAAAGACATAGGCCCGCTGGAATTAAGAGAACGATAGTTTCACGAGAATTGATGTCTTCAATCGCTCTAACTCCCGGCCGCAGAAAACCCGTAAAGACTTTGCGATGGGCTGTCACGAGAAACCAACCAGTTACAAAAATTCCCAACAAAGAAAACACCACAGCAAGAGGAAATGCTTTCCATGCCCCAAACAAGACTAAAGCTTCTGCCGGGAACCCCGCCAAGGCAGGCAAACCAAGAGATGTAAATATCGCAATCAGCCCTAGAGAATGGAGACGAGGCATAGCGGGACCAAGCCCTCCAAGTCGATCAAGGTCGCGATGGCCAGCTCGCGCCTGAACAGCGCCAACCACCAGAAAAAGCATGCCGGCAGAAAGGCCATGAACAAAAAGTTGAAGCCCAGCACCAGCCACACCTGAGAACGTTAAGGCCGACAAACCGATGAGAAAGAATCCCATGTGACCAATGGATGAATATGCGACCATCCGCTTGAAATCACTCTGAGCAAAGGCCGCCCAAGCCCCATAAACAACATTAAAGGCCCCGAGCGCTGCAAAAATCCCCGCCGATAACTGGAGCATATCGGGCGCGAATGGAAAGGCCACACGAAGCATTCCATACGCACCCAATTTGAGCAGGACCCCCGCCAAAACAACTGAAACAGGGGTTGGCGCCTCCACATGCGCCGCAGGGAGCCAAGTATGGATAGGGAAGACAGGGAGCTTGACCGCAAAAGCCAAAAAGAGCAGGACAAAAATCCAATCTGTCAGCGACATCCCCAACCACCCAGAATCAGTACTCCAGCCAGGAACTAACTCGCGAAGGGCCGCGATATCAAAAGTCCCTGCTTTTGCTCCCAAAATCACAAGCGCTATCAGGAAAAGAACCGACCCGGAAAGCGTAAAGAGGAGAAATTTCCAGGCCGCTAAGCGCCGACCCTCGCCACCCCATCCATTGATTAGAAAAAACATAGGGAGCAGCACCAGCTCCCAAAAAACGAAGAAAAAGAACAAATCGCCTGCCGAGAAGATTCCGTGAACCCCGACCTGTACCAATAAAAGCAGGCCGAAATATGCGCGTGGGTTATTCGATTCTTTCCAGGATGCCAAATAGGCCACAAAGAATATGAGCGAAGAAAGAAAAAGAAGAGCAAGAGAAAACCCATCCGCTCCAACGAGCCAACCTATCCCGAAGTCAGGCATCCAAGCCACCCTTTCTACAAATTGCATGCCACCAATTGTCGAATCCATTCCCACGAAAAGGCACCAAGCGGAAAGCCCCAAACATAATGCCGAGGAGGAAATAGCTATGCGGCGTGAAGCCACGCGACCAAGAGGAAGACCCTGTAATAGCGCGCCCACAAAAGGGAGAAAAATCAGCAGCGTTAATGGGCTTGAAATCATCCTGCTGGTCCCCGGAATATCAAGGTTAGAGAAAGCAGAAAAAAACCACCCAAAGTCAGAAGCGCATAAATCTGAATACGGCCCCGATGCAACCTCCTAAAGATTGCACCGCCCGATTCTGCGGCCTT
>DNPI01000024.1:24170-28938 GCA_003501525.1 Planctomycetota bacterium | reverse complement strand
GGAATCGCTTCGCCACCGGGGAATCGCCATCTCCACGTTTCGTCAGTCCCCATCCATGCACCTCGTCCTTCAGGTGCAGCGCCTCCTGCCGCAATGATTGCGGGACCGTGAAGATTAGATTCGGCTGGGTTGATTAACCAAGCCCTAGCACCGGGCCTAAGTCGTTCTACTGGGAAAGACCAGCGCATAGGAACAGCCTCTTGCCAAATCCTGAAGTTGTCCTTGGGGTTTACCTCGAGCATTACGACAGGGTGAGGGAATTCCGAATCAGCCGGGATCGGTTGAAATTCAATCGTATTTTCTCTCGCTTCCTTTCCTACAATTATTGGCAGAATTGGCTCTATTGGACTGGCTAAAAAAGAGGCTGGGTTGTGGCGTGGACCGGCAAGCATGAGCAGTCCACCTCCTTCTTCTACAAATAAGGCGACAGCGTCTAAGAATCTAGGTCCGAAGAGAGGGTCAGGGTCAAGCGTTGCGGGGTCAACGTCGCCGATAATGAGAACGTCAAATGAATCGAGGAGGGCCGCTGTTTCATCAGGCAGCTTGTGCAGCGGAGGAGAGCCGGGGGATGCGACTTGGGTGAAGCCAGAGCCAGCATCTGCTAACCAGCATCGCATCTCTATTTCTCTCTCAGCGCGGAGTAGGCGATTTTTTAGATAGCGATATTCCCAACGTGGTCGCCCTTCTACATATAAAACGCGCACTTTTCTAGATATGACTTCAATCGGGATATCTACGTTGTTATTTTCTCGAGCGGTTTCTTCCTTTAGCGGAGAAACTTTTGCGCGCAATCGCCGGAAGCCGGCATTGTCCATCCGGTGAGATAGAGAAAATCTTGTTCCATTTTCGTTCAAAGTGTCTATTTCGGTTTGGTCTAAGGTCCGATTGTTCTCATCTAAAAGGCTTACGATGACTGGGTGCGCATCGTCCCAAGTCAGAGCTTTGATTTTGAGCAGAACGAGGGCGTCTTCACCAACTAATACTTGTTCAGGTTTTTGGAGGATTTCAAGGATTAGATCTGGGGCAGGACGGGCATCTCCTAGAGCAATGACATGAACCGGTATGCCTTCATCGGCGATGCGCGCTGCTGCTTCTGCTACGGAAGTTCCTTGATGACTTCTTCCATCAGTGACTGCTACGACTGCAGGTAATCGTTGTCCGCGGTATGAAGTGAAAATTTCTAGGAGGGCATCTCCAAGAGCTGTAGAGGACCCTCTCCCAGTAGGGAGGGAAGACCCGCTGGGGGCTGCACGTGAAGAGAACATCCATTTTTCTACGGCATAGTTCTTCTCCAGCGCTTTCGAGAAAGGCGACTCTAGTATTCCGAGGAGAATGTCAAGTCGCCTAGGTGAGTTCGATTTAATGTTTAATTCGCGCGCAATTTCTTTTGCTTCCGCGGGCGGCAGTGTGTCGCGTCGTTCCATGGAAGCAGAGTCATCTAAGAGCAGGACTAAAGGAGCGGGTTCTTCGTGGATTGCACTTTTTTGCAGTCGAGGCCCGAAAGCTAAGAAAACAGCACCAACTAGCAAGGTAAAACGGATTCCGCTAAAAACTTTTCGGTAGGTTGGCGGGAGAAGAGGGCCTCGATATGCCCAACCTGCAATCCCTAGCAGAAGAGGGAAAATAAACAGAATAATTACCCAGAGATCGGGTGTCCCTTCGAAGACCAGACGGTGTTCGTTCATTAAATCACAGCTCGTTTCCTGTCTAGCCAAGCTGCCAGGAGACTTTCCGAAGCAAGCAAGCCGGCTACTAGTAAGAAGATTGAGTTTCCAATCGGAAAGCCTGTGCGCGATTCATCTTGTCTCTCTGTTGGCTCAGAGCGCACTGAAAGATCAGGCGCAGCGGCGATTAACGCTTCTGTGCTCCAGGCGGCTAAATTACTTTCTGTTTGAGCAGGGACTAGTGCGACCGATGTGGAATGTGGGAGAGGCGATTCGATATCTGCAGTGGCGTTACCAGCGATTTTCCAGATGCCAGTGGTTAGTGCTGGGCTGGCGGCGATTATTTCTCTGCCTCCTTCAGCCCTCGCTGTAACGCGAACGGGGTTACGCCTAGGTCCCTTCGGAGGGTCAACGTATATGCCGCCTTGGCCGGCAGCGAGAATCACATTGATATCTTTTCCTGCTTCTACCTCAATGGGGTGGGGGATTTCAGTGACCATCGAATTCACCACTTCCATGAGAAACGGAAGAGTCCCACCAGGGATTTCTTCCATTTTGTTCCACCCAGGGATTGGGACAGCGGCAAGCAATGCGCAGTGGCCTTCTTCTTCTTTCCACTCAACCCAAGCGGCATGTCCTCCGCTAAAAGTCAAAGGCACTCTAGCCCCAGGAGGAGCAAGAGAAGAGTTGAGTTCCCGAAAGGCAGAAAAAGGGATTTCTTCAAGTAATGCTCTCCATGTTGGGTCAACGAAAAAGTTTAGAGCTGAATGTGCTGGGTTTTGTATCGCGAGCGTTTCGGTCGTATTTGGAGATGCCATTGGTCCTAGAATTTCAGGAGAAGTTCCAAGAGCTGATAGGAGAGCTGTGGCAATTCCGGTGTTTGTTTGAGGCCCCACTGCCCAAAGTAGGCCCATACCTTCTCTTACTCGGCGAACGATGATGCTGATTGAGTCCGCATCCAGGTAGTGAGGATCAGCAAGGACGAGGACCGAGGCTGTGTCGAGCGCCTCACTATCAACTGCCGACGGAGGTATTTGCCGAATATCTAAAGGTGCATTAACGCCTAAATCAAGAAATCCTTCAAGAGATTCATAAGCGCCACGCTTTTCTCCTGGGAGGTGAGGAGTCCCGCTGAGGATTACGGTTGGGACGTCCCGAACAGGCAGTATTGCTGCTCGAGTGTCGTCCTGGCTGAGGCCATCCGGTTTGATGCGAACTCGCAGCTCTCGCATTCCTATAGCTGCGGGGGTCACCATTTCACGCCAGATGCCTTCGGCGCCGGGTTCAAGTTCAACGTCTTTAGTTGCGAGTAGTTCTGCATCAAGAGTTAATTCCAATCGTGCTGTTCGAGTAGATGTGCTGAAATTGCGAACTCGTGTTTCAATCTCAACAGGTTCTCCAGGGGTTGGATGCGCTCCATTCATCCCTAGGTGAGTTACCGCGAGATTAGGCTTTGATGAAGTGCCAATTTTCACGACATCAAGCTGCGGGAACAATTTTTGTACGCGAAGAAGCGCGCTAGTCTCGGCGCCCTGTAAATCCCAAGTTTCTCGTTGGAGATCAGTTAGGACAGTAATCCTTACAGGCAAGCTAGGTCTTGCGATTGTTTCTGCTTCTTTGGCTGCAAAGAGGAGAGCTTCTCCCATTGCGCAAACAGTGGGATCTGGGTCGTCGATTTCGTCGAGGATTTGTAAGGCTGTTTCCGGAGCTCCAGAAACCAAGCGCGTATTTCTGTAGCCCGCTCGTATTACTACGGCTAAGTCACCATTGCTTTCAAGTCGATTTTCAAGTCTTTGGGCGGCTTCAGCTAGGGCCAAGTCCCATGTTCGTATTCCGTTTTGATCTCTGAATCCCATGGACATGCTTGCATCGAGCACAATGATTTCGGCTTGAGCCCCTCTTGCATAAGCGGTTTGCTCAACATCGAGAGAGGGCTTTGCAAGTGCAAGGACCAGAAAAAGGACTGCTCCAATGCGCAAGGAGAGCAGGACAACATCTTCGAGCAAGATGCGTCGTCGAGATTTCTGGAGCGCTTTAGAAAGGAAGTGCATCGCTGCAAAATCCTTTTTAGGAAGTTTCCTTCGGCGGAGCAGGTGGATGACAAGAGGGATTACGGCTGCCGGCAGGGCCCAAAGGACCGCAGGATGAAGAAAACTCATCTCCCTGATTTCCTCAATCTGGCTGCTCGCTTAGTGAGGAATTTGGCCAATGCTGGTTCGAGATGATGGTCGGTAGGCATCCGGAGAAATTCCACATTCAGTTCTCGTAAGCCACGTCTGAGCAGTTGAGCATGCTCTTCGAATGTTTGAATGTAGGCAGTGCGGATTGCATTGGGATCGACTTTTAATATCCCTTCCCCTTCTAGTCCTACAAATCTCGAGGGAGTTTCCCAATCAAGATTAATTTCTACTGGGTCCAAAATGCGAAGGACTATGACGTCATGTCCTTCTTCCCTCAACCGGGAAGCAGCTCGCACTATGCGGGCAGGATCTCCAAGGCCATCGGTTAACCAAACGACAAGGGCACGGCGGCCCAATCTGCCTACCGCGCTTTCCCCAATCAGAGCGGGTTCTCCCCCTCCGTTTGGCTCGGCGGCTTCTAGGGCTCTCACCAGTGCTGGCCATCCGGTGCGACCAGCTCGGGCGGGTAGCCAAAGGGAGTCTTCTCCATTAGAGAGGAGGAGTCCTGTTTGGTCATTCTGCATAGCCAACAATCGGGCGATAGATGCAGCTGTCCAGGTTGCGTAATCGAGTTTCGACCAGCCAGTTGAGCCAAAGCCCATTGATGCGGAGGTGTCGACTAATAGCCATCCGGTTAGAGAGCTTTCTTCCTCGTGTACGCGGACAACGTGGCGGTCAGTTCGAGCTGCAATCTTCCAATCTAATCGGCGGATATCGTCGCCAGGGACATAGGGGCGATGCTCAGAAAAGTTGAGGCCCGCTCCTTTGATCCTCGAAGCGTGTCGTCCGCCTGCTAAGCCTTCAACAGCGGTTCGGGCCCGCAATTCAAGGCGGGATAATCGCGCCAGGAGCTTAGGATCCGATTCCGGCCGCGCGTTCACCATCCAAAATAGTGGGATGAGGGTCGACGAATTGGAGGAGGCG
>DNPI01000024.1:11289-23789 GCA_003501525.1 Planctomycetota bacterium | reverse complement strand
ATACGGTGACGTAGCACGGGGAGAGCTACGGCTGAGACATCTTCGGGCGAGACATGGAAATTACCGTGCAATAAGGCACGCGCTTTTGCTGCAAGGATGAGATGTTGCGAAGCTCTTGGCCCAGCTCCCCATCTAACCCATTGGCGGACAAAATCCGGAGCCTCTGCGTTTGGTCGCGAAGCTCTTGCGAGAGCTACAGCATAGGCAAGTACGGAATCCCCGACTGGAACAGCCCTAACTAAATCTTGCATTTCAATTAACTGGCGGGCGTCAAGAGTAGGCTGAATTGCTGGCTCTTCCGAGCTGGTCGTTCTGCGTACAACTTCAGTTTCCTGCTCAGCACTTGGGTAATCCACTTTTATTAGAAACAGGAACCTATCGAGAGCTGCTTCAGGCAGAGGGTAAGTCCCTTCTTGTTCAATAGGGTTTTGGGTTGCTAGTACGAAAAAAGGGCAAGGGAGTGGATGGCTAGTGCCTGCGACAGTGACTTGGCCCTCTTGCATTGCTTCTAGCAGAGCTGCTTGTGTACGAGGAGGGGTTCGATTGATTTCGTCGGCTAGGACTACATTGGAGAACAGGGGTCCAGGTTGAAAGCGGAAAGAACGTTCCCCTGTGGTGAGGTCCGAGTGCAGAATTTCTGAGCCAGATACGTCCGAAGGCATTAAATCAGGCGTGAACTGAATGCGCTGGAAATCTAAATCTAGAGATTGAGCTAGAGTGCTGACGAGCATTGTTTTTGCTAATCCTGGAACTCCTACCAAAATCGCATGCCCCCGGGTGGCAAGGGCTAACACCATTTGCTCTACAACTTCATCTTGGCCTACAACGGCTTTAGCTATTTCGGCGCGAAGATTTTCGAAGGTGTTCGAGAATTGCTGTGCGGCTTCGATGTCGTTAGTCGGATTTTTGGTCATTTTCTAAGGCTTTACGTGCATCGAGAGCTTGGCGTTCGGTAATTTTTCTATCTGCTTGAGGATCGGCAAGAGTCCATTCGAGTTTGTGAGCAGTAGCGTTCATGGTATGCCCAGCTTCTTTAGCCCGGGATTCCTCTTGATCTTCTAGGTTGCTTGCTTCAATCCAATCTGCAAGGGCAGGTACTAAGACAAAAGCTCCAGCAAAGACGGCGGCTGCCCATAAGGTCATTTCAAGGGCTCTGGATTTAGCTATCGCTCGGGAAGACATTAGGTTGATGGAAGAGACCCGTAAGTTGCTTCTGGTCCAAGCCACTCTTCAATTCGTAGGAGTTGATTGTATTTGGCAGTCCTGTCACTTCGGCATGGAGCACCGGTTTTGATTTGGCCAGCATTCACTGCTACGGCTAAGTCAGCAATAGAGGTGTCTTCTGTTTCCCCTGAGCGATGACTGATGACGCAACTGTATCCAGCTCCTCGGGCAATTTGTATAGCCTGTAAAGTTTCCGTGAGTGAACCTATCTGGTTAACTTTGATAAGAATTGAATTGGCTTGCCCGCCTTCGATGCCTTGTTGCAATCGTTGAGGGTTTGTTACGAAAAGATCGTCACCTACTAGCTGTACTTCGGTTCCTAAAGTGCGAGTTAAATTGCTCCAGCCTTCCCAATCATCTTCATCCAGACCATCTTCGATGCTTGCAATGGGGTAGTGAGTGCACCAATTTTGGTAAAGGCTAATAAGTTCGTCTGCTAAGCAATCTTTGCCATCAAAGCGATACTTTCCATCAGTGTGGATTTCAGTGGCAGCAACGTCGAGAGCTACCGCCATTGTTTTTTTCTCTGGCTTGAATCCAGCGGTTTGAATTGCTTCTAAAAGGAGTTCGACGGCTTCTTCGTTACTACTCAAATCTGGAGCAAACCCCCCCTCATCGCCAATGGCGGTCGATAGGCCCTTGCTTTTTAGTAGAGATTTAAGTGCGTGGTAAGTTTCGGTACACCAGCGCAGGCCTTCGGAAAAGGACTCAGCCCCCCAAGGTTGAATCATAAACTCTTGGAAATCGACATTGTTATCTGCATGCGCTCCTCCGTTTAGAACGTTCATCATTGGGACGGGGAGATGCTTCGCGTCAGGGCCACCCAGGAATCGGAAGAGTGGTAGGCCAGCCTCACAGGCGCCAGCATGGGCTATTGCGAGAGACGCTCCCAAGATTGCATTAGCGCCAAGAACGGCTTTATTTGCAGTTCCGTCTAGATTGAGCATCGCTTGATCTACTTTTTCTTGCTCTTCGACCTCCATGCCAATTATTTCTGGTGCAAGAGTTGCGTTGACCTTATTTACTGCCTTGAGCACTCCTTTTCCTGAATAGCGTGTATCACCGTCGCGAAGTTCGATGGCTTCATGGGCGCCTGTTGACGCTCCTGAGGGGACGGCTGCCCTCCCAGTCGCTCCTGATTCCAAGGCGACTTCTACTTCAAGTGTTGGGTTCCCCCGCGAATCTAGGATCTCGCGCGCATGAACTTCGGAGATAGCGCTCATTCCAATTGGCTTATTAAGAGCAATCCTAGCTGCCCGCTTGGAGGTGGTCGAATTTTGCCGCGAGTACGAAATCAGCCTCAGTTAATCCATCTACCTTGTGCGTCCAGATACGTGCTTGGACTCGGCCCCATCCAATTTCGAAATCAGCATGGTGTCCTTGCTCCTCGCAAATGGCTCCGGCTCGATTAACCCAAGCAAGCGCGGAAGCGAAATCAGAGAATCGCCATTCTTTTTCAAGATGGTGTGCGTCTACTGCGGCCCAATCTTGAAGTTGGCCGAGCAATGGAGCTTGCTCTTCTGCTGCGAGTGGAGGGACGCCGCCTCGGCATGGCTCACAATTTTTTTCGTAAAGGTTCATTCCTCTGTGCTCCCGGCTTCATCGTTTTCCCAATCGAACCAGAAGCTCATTTCGGCACCGGCTCGCAGTATGGACACATCTTTTTTATTTCCGGCTGCTCGCAGCGCTCGGCGCAAATCACGCGAATTGTCAATTTTGGCCCCATCGATACGGAGAATTTGATCACCTACTAATATCCCTGCTTCGGTGGCTAACCCATTGTCGACGAGTCCACGAACAACCGAAGTGTCTCCTTCCAAGTAGACCCCTAGGCGTCTTCGCACTCCTCGAATGTCATGTCGAGGGAGCATTTCAGGAAGGTTTGCAAGTCGCCAAGCCGCTGATGCAACCATACGGGCTGTGAATACTTCGTATTCTGAGACCGCCTCTTCGTAATAGTCGTGTTGGGTGTGGTGAATATAGGTGTAGGAAGTCCTTCCACCTTGAACCCAGAAAAAACCGGGCACTCCGGCAGAAAGATACGAATCGTGGTCGCTTCCGACACCAGCAGGAAGAGCTTCTGTTTCTACAATCCGGAAACGCAGTACCTCATCTTCGGCATCAGCGGTGTGCGCAATAATTGGGGCGAACACTTCTTCAAAGATAGGTTGTAGTGCAGGTGTTGCTTGGACGCCGTGGCAGGCGTTAGTCCCTCCGTCATGAACCCAGACACCACTGATTAAATCTGTCTCCTCTGGGTGCTGCTCAATATAGGCTCTAGAGCCTAGGAGGCCCTGCTCTTCACCGGTCCAGAGCATGAACCGAATCGTGCGTCGAGGTTTTAGGTTCATTGCACCAAGAAGGCGTGCTGCCTCAAGTGTGGTTGCGGTTCCAGTCCCGTTGTCTTGAGTTCCAGTGGCGCCGTCCCAAGAATCAAGGTGCCCGCCAAAGAGGACAATTTCTTCAGGTTTTTCGATTCCAGGAATCTCTCCAATAACGTTGTAAAGCGGCACTGGCCCGGGGCGGAATTGGTTCTCAATGTCGAATTCGGCTTCTACAGCGTGGCCTTCTTCAATAAAGCGGAGGATGTCCCGAATCTGATCTCTACGGACCATTATGTTTATTCGGGTGGGAAGGTTGTCAGCTTCAATGCGATAGGAACCACCTGTGCGAACTAATTCCCCTGAAGTCGGCCTGAGAATCCCTGCGATTTCTTCTTCGTCCAGAAAACGTCCGAGTTGAGAACGAAAGTCATCCCTATCTGATTCCCAGCGTGGGCGCGTATTCGGACAAACGACCCAAGCCCCTTTGAAGGAACCTTCTAGTTTTGTGAGTGCCTCAGCATTCCGAGGTGCACGCAAAACGGTAGATCTAACGGGGCCTTTCGTGCCTGCGGTCCATGCGTTTGTCGTGAAGACTAAAGGCATTTTGATTGGAGCTACTAACCGACCTTCTTTGTGTCTTCTGTCGAAGCCAACGGGGAAAGTTCCCCATTGCTCGAGGCGGACGTTTTGCAGTCCGTATTGTCGGAACTTATCTGCTGCCCATTCGCTCGCTTCTTGGAGATTTGATGAAGAACTTAATCTTGGACCGATGCCATTCACGAGTTCATCGAGCGTTTCCATGACTTGGATGTTTTCTTCGGCGTAAATAGCATCCACAACAGCATCTTGAACAGGGAGCCCTGTCAAGGGGAAGTCCTCTTCTTGGGGTGCAAGGAGAAGGGGGAGTAAGGGGAGTAGGGCCTGAATCACAGAAGCAGGATAGAATCCCCCTCTATGCGTGAAGCTGTGTCTCACCGAGCTTCGAAGCTACCTAGCCTCGTAACACTGGCAAATTTAGCTTGCGGGATTTGCGCCCTTATTCTCTGCATGGATGCAGTAGCGATTGGTGCTGATATGTCTGCATTCGACGGGGACAATCTCCATCCCATTAAAGCAGCGGCTTGGCTTCTCGTTTTGGCAACATTTCTTGATGCAATGGATGGGAAGCTGGCTCGTCTCACGCGGAATACGTCCACCCTAGGTGCTCAATTGGACAGCCTTGCAGATGCGGTGGCCTTTGGTGTTGTTCCAGGAATGCTTGTGCGGTCAACGGCCCTCTTGTTCGGTCCCCTTTTGGGGATTACTCCTCATCCAAGAATTCTTTGGGTTGCTCCTATTGTTTTCACCTGTTGTGCTGTCCTTAGGCTTGCTCGGTTTAATGTCGAAAATTCAGGTGAAAGCTCACGCAAAGGGGTGAAGTTCTTTACAGGGCTACCTACTCCTGCGGCGGCGGGCCTTCCCGTTGCTATGGTCTTGTTTACATTTGGTGTCGCCGATTCAAACTTCTTATTTTCTTTAAGTGATGAAGCAACCCTTCGAGTACAAGCATTCTTACTTGGGATTCTTCCCTTTACGCTTTTAGCTTTGGGCGCCTTGATGGTCACTCGGGTTCCATATCCTCATTTGGCTTCATGGCTTACTCGGAATCGCTCGCCTTTTCAGGCGACGGCAGAATTTGTCCTCGTCGGAGGTCTGCTTTTGATAGAGCCCGAGGCTGCTTTGCTCCTTGTCGGTGCAGCTTTTGTCTTGGTTCCTCTGCTCGCGGTTCTTCCTAGAACGCTGGGGGCCCATTTAGCCTCTGAACAATCTGAAGGATGATCCGGGCTTTTATTGGCTTTGGTTCCAATTTAGGTGATCGGGCGGCACATTTTCGTTGGGCCCTGAAACGCTTGGAGGACGATGCTGGATTTAAAATCCTTCGAATCTCTCGATTCCGCGAGACGACTCCTGAAGGAGAGGGATACAGAGCTCCATTCCTTAATGCGGTTGTGGCTGTTGAGACCAGCTTGACGCCACGCGCCCTACTTGCATCTCTTCTTGATTGGGAAATCCGCAGAGGTCGAGTTCGCCCTCTGCCTGATAGATCTCTTGATCTCGACCTCCTTCTCTACGGCAGCGTTGTGCTTGAGGACCCGGACTTGGTCCTGCCCCATCCTCGCATGGAAGATAGAAGATTTGTTCTGGAACCTTTAGCTGAAATAGCCCCTTTTGTTCACCTCCCTAATGGAGCGACACCTTCCGCATGTCTACAGAAGCTTCAGAGAAACTAATCTCTTTCCATACTCAAGAAGAAATCAGGCAATGGCGAGAAGCAATCCCTGAGGGGGATCTATTGGGTTTTGTGCCAACTATGGGGGCCTTGCACAAAGGACATATTGCTCTTGTCCATCGAGCCGTTGCCGAATGCTCGCATGTGGCGGTTTCAGTTTTTGTGAATCCATTGCAATTCAGTGACTCACAAGATTTCGATTCTTACCCCCGCAGCGAGGAGGCTGATTCCATGCTTCTTGCTGCAGCGGGTGCTGAGGTTGTTTATTTACCTCGTTCTTTGGATATGGAAGCCGCCGAGGAGCAGGCCCTCCTCGGTAATCCAGCGGATGTTTTGTGGGAAGGTGAATTTCGTCCAGGGCATTTCAGTGGGATGCTGACAGTAGTGGGAGAGTTCTTTAGGCAGCTGAGACCGACACACGCCTTTTTCGGGGAAAAAGATGCACAACAATTGTTTTTGGTGCGTGAAATGGCTGCTCACTTTTTCCCTGAGATTAATGTGGTTGCTTGCGAAACTGTTCGAGATGAGGACGGGCTCGCTTTATCCAGTCGCAATCAACTGCTTTCGCCTAGAGCTCGCAAACGAGCTCTAAATATTTCTTATTCTTTGCATTACTTGCAGAATCTATGGGAGAGAGGGGAGAGGGATATTTCAGAGCTAGAAGCTGTTTTGATTAATAAGCTGGAATGTGAAGGAATTAAGATTGAATACGCTGCTCTAGTAGACGATAAATCTTTTCAGCCAGCGAATCCTGAATTCTCCAATCCATGGAGAGCGTGTGTTGCTGTTCGGGTTGGCGGTGTGCGACTAATCGACAATCTGCTTTTGGGTGTTCCTCGTTAAGGTGCGACTTCAGCTTCCGGCAAAAGTTAACTGGACTTTAAGGGTTCTCGGCAAGCGCCCGGATGGATTCCATGAGTTGCGGAGTTGGTTTGTGGCGGTTGACATTTGCGACACCCTTGAAGCTGTTCCTGCAGAGTGCAGTTCTTTGAGTGTTACTGGACCTTTTGGAGAAGGATTGAATGAGGTCGATGAAAACCTGGTTTTGAAAGCAGAGCGCAAGTGGCGGAAATCTGGAGGCGATGCTCCACCTATTAGCTGGATGTTGGAGAAGAACATCCCAATCGGTGGAGGCTTAGGAGGAGGTTCTTCTAATGCGGCTGGCGCACTGTGGCTTTTGGAGCGCAGTGCCACTTGTACTGTAGGTAATGACAAGCTGGTTGATTTGGCCGCCTCCCTTGGGAGTGATGTGCCATTTTTCTTTTCAGGGCAGGATGCAGAATTGAGAGGAGGCAAGGGGGAGGAGTTATTGAAACGAGTGCCTTCTCCGGATGCATGGTTGGTTTTTGTTTGCCCTCCGGTTGAGGTGTCGACAGCGAAGGTCTATACGAATCTTGGTGCTTCAGGATTGATTGCAGAAAATGCACCGACTGCCGAAGTCAATCGATCGATCTTCCCGGCAGTTCCTGGACCCAACGATTTGGAATCTACAGCTTGTGATGTTTATCCGCAGCTTGCTGAAATATCTCGAAAGCTTGCGGCCGTAGCGGATTCGCAGGATATTCCTAGGTTTTATTTATCAGGCTCTGGCGGTTGTTTTTTCACAGTTTGTTCTGACGCCCCTACGGCTCATGACCTCGCACGCGTAGTTTCTTCTCTCGAGGCGGATATTCTGGTTGCCCGCACCCATTCGGGTGCTGTATTGCCACTCTTAAGCTCTTGATGTCAACTCTCGTTGTGGGCCCAGGCCGAGCCGGAAGAGCATTGGCCTTACTTCACGCTCAATCGGGCGATGAGACGTTTCTTGTAGGCAGGAGTGAAGGGGAATGGCAGGCATGGGCTACTGCTCATGGAATACGGCCTTTCGTAGGATTTGAGACAGGTAGTGCTCAAACGATGCGTGTAGCTTTTGCTGTCTCCGACTCTGCTCTAGAAGAGGTTGCCATGGAAGCTGTATCGCATTTTGATGGTATTGCAGAAAAAACTGTAATCCACGTGAGCGGTATTCATGGTTTATCGCCTTTGTCGTCCTTTTCTACCCTTGGGGCTGCAACAGGGGTTTTGCATCCTCTTCTGCCTTTTCCTGAGAATCCTTCAGAGGCGGGTTTAGCCGGAAGCTTGGCTACTCTGCTGGCTTCAGATCAGGATAAAGAAAAATTGTTGAGTTGGGCAGACACTTTAGGTTTTGAAGTGATTCCATTTGAATCGGAAGGTAATAGGGCTGCGTACCACTTAGGTCTTTCTTTAGCAGCTAACCACGTAGTAGCCTCAGTGGGCTGGGCTGAAAAGTTGTTGACCCCATCTTTGGGGTCGCGGGCACGTGAAGCTGTTTTAGGGCTTGCGCGTGTCGCGCTCGATAGTGTGGGGAATGTAGGTGCCGCTGAGGCCTTGACCGGGCCTGTGGTCCGCGGAGAGGAAGAAACAATTGCAGCTCATTTGGCAGCTCTCGACTCTTCTGAACGTGGAAGATACGCGGGTTTGCTTGAAAATGTAATAGCTTTAGCTGAGTCGAGCGGAAGATTGAGCGCTGAACGAGCCCATCGTTTGCGGCACATTATTAGAGTGTCACCGTGAGCTTGTGCCTTTCTCTTAGAGGTGACGACCCTGAAGGGCTTGTTCGCCGTTTAGCGGAGGTAGCGGGTGTTGTCCCGCGGGTTGAGATTCGGCTCGAAGGTGCCCCTAATCCTTTTCCATGGGAAATTATGAAAAGGTGGAAAGGAGACTGGATTGTTGCCTGCCAGGAAGGCCCGGATAGGTCTTCTCGACTTGCGGAAGCGGCCGCGGTTGGCGCGCCGTATATCGATATCCCCCATGACTTGGCATCCATCCCAGTCCTTTTAGAGGGGACTCAAGCAATATGGTCCTGGCACGAAAAACCCTCTCAGGATTCCGATTTGGCGGAGATCCTGCATATGCTGGAGCAGAAATCACGTCCGGGAGATATTTGCAAAATAGTCGCTTGGGCAGAGCAACCTGAAGCGGCAGCCAGAGTTTTTCGATTGTTTGAATCTTCTAAATCTCCTTTGCTGGCATTCGCTCAAGGACCTGGAGGAGCAGCCTCTCGGATTTGGGCAACTTCCTTGGGTTCTCCCTGGACTTATGTGTGTTGGCCCGGAGAAGAAACAGCCCCTGGACAATGGAATTGGCAAGAAGCATTAGCTTGGTCATCTCCGGGCAAATTTTTGTTTGGAGTGGTGGGAGATTCAGTGAGCCATTCACGTAGTCCATTACTGTGGAATGAAGCTTTTCGGCGAATGAGCGGTGGGGGTGGGGCATATGCTTCGGTATCGACCGAAGATTTCCCTGATTTTCTTGCAAGTCATTCCCACTCGGCATTTGGAGGTTTCTCGGTAACGGCTCCTTTTAAGCGTTCCGCTCTTGACTGTGCGAATAAGGTTGACGAGGCTGCTCAGAATTCGGGAGCCGCGAATTTTATCCACAGAGATGATGGCGGTGTATGGGCGGCTTATCAGACAGATGGGCCTGGAGCCTTTGACTGCCTAAGGGATGTTGGTTTGGTTCCGGAATGTCGAGTTTTAATTCTCGGAGCGGGCGGCGCTGCCCGGGGAGCTGCTTTTGAGGCTCTTAAATGTGGGCATGAAGTGGTCCTGGCTGCTCGTTGCGAAGATGCTGCTATCGAATCTGCCGCGTCTTTGGGCCGATTTGGGTCCATTATTGCTAGTAGCCTCACCGATTTCGATTTGTCGACTGTAGGTGCAGTTATCCAGGCAACACCTGTTGGATCTTTGGAGATACAGGGAAACCTCTTAGAAGGGCATACTTTTAATGAAGGGACATTAGTGCTTGATATGGTCTACGCACCCGCCTGGACTCAACTCCTAAAACAAGCGAAACAACAGGGCGGGATTCCCATCCCAGGGCGAAAGATGCTGGTGCGACAGATGATTAGGCAATTTTCTATTGCAACGGGACTCTCTTTAGAAGCGGCTCCGCTGGATGGTTTGGTTGCAGCTCACATCTCAGATTCGAGCATAGTTTTGATTGGTCCGAGAGCTTCGGGAAAGACCACTCTCGGAAATCGTTTGGCAAAAGCATTGGGCTGGAGGTTTTGTGATATCGACGAAGAATTGGAATTAGCTCATGGCCGGACCATTGCGGAGTGGATTCCAAACGATGAGCCTGGATTTCGAATTGCAGAAGCAGGAATGATTGCTTCAATAATCCCTCAGTTCCCTCGTTCGACAGTTTTTGCTCTTGGTGGGGGTGCTGTGGAAAATCAGGTAACGCGAACTCTTCTCGCCTCACTCCCACGAGTTTTGACTCTCACAGCTCCCCCCGAAGTTCTTTTCGAACGTTCCCGGGGACAAGGCCGCCCCGCGCTCACTTCCCGCAACCCCTTGGAAGAAATCGAATTCCTTGTGGAGCGTAGAATGCCATTTGAGGTCGAAGTTTCAGATGGGAATCAGGTTGAAGTTTCCGGGTCTCTTAATCAAGCGTGGGATGCCTTGCTGCGGGCTTTAGACTGGGACCCATGCTGACTTGGGCGCTCATTGGGTTTGGTTGGCTTGGCCAGGATGCTGAGCGACCTGAATTGCCTCGTCTTTTGCTTCGCCAAGAGGATGCTGTCGAAGCCTGGGAGGACGGCATCTTTGATTCGGACCCTGATATCCGAACTGAATCTGCTTCTCTCCTTTTAGACAGGCTTGATGATGTTCGCCCTGTTGATCGTATGGGCTTTCTGATGGGTTGTGCCGGAGGCGGTTTTTTTCCTGTTAACCTCGGGCCTTCTTTTCGAACTTTGGCGCAAGAGTGGGATGGCTCAGAAGAGTACGTTGGAGAAGTGCTACGCTCTGATTCGAGTGCAGTTGATTTCCGATTAAGGGGTGCATTGATTGCGGCAGGTTTAATGGAACTGTCCGCGCCAAGGGTTGTGGAGGGAGTTGCAGCGAGATTGCGGGATTCGTCTACTGCTGGACTCGCTCGGGAAGCGCTATTCCGTATTACTCGGCATGAGTTTGCTGACTGGGGAAGCTTTGGAGAATGGTGGGAAGACTCTCGTGGGATGGGTAGAGAATCTTGGCTTCTTGAAGCTATGGATCAGGCCCTAGAAAGGGAGGTCATCCTTTGGAAAAATCGACTTGCTGCGAATCCGGCTTCTGCCATCGATGCTTTGGTGGAGCCTCTCTCTGGTGTAAGGCGGTTGGGTTATGAAGGTCTACGGGCGCTAGCTCTTAACTCAATCCCCGAAGAAATAACTCCTGAGGCGGAGGCTTTGATTGAGGCCTTCCACCGTGAACCTGACCCTAGTTTGCGTCGTATTCTAGTGACTTTGATTCCGCGGTTTTTAGCTGGTGTTGATGCTGTTGGTCTACTTGATCAAGCTCTCGAAAGTCGTCTTCCTATCGAAAGGGAAGAGGCTGCGCGGGCTTTGCAAATGGTCCGCCCAGTCGATGTGGCTCGAGGTGGATTGCTGCGACATCTTGGGAGAGTTTATCTCAACATGGCTGAAGGGCCGAGCAGCGGCCCTTCATTTCGGCTGACCCTCTGGGCGGGCCTGATAGGTCTTGCGCGGGAAGGCGAAGTGTCGAAATTAAATACGAAGCTTGAAACAATACTTTTGCATTCCTTGACTTCCGAAGATGATTCGGGAGTTCGAGGGCGAGTTTATGAAGCAGCCGGGGTTCTCGGAAGCCAAGGGTTTCATGATGTTCTTTTACCTCATGCTTTGGATGAGGAAAGACCTTATCGGGATCGTCGAGCGGCGCTGGAAGCGTTGACCTCACTTGCCTTGTCAGGGGGGAAACCTGAGCCGCTTCTTGAAGTGGTAACTCCTCTCCTGAACCATCCGGACTCAACGGATTTGCGCTATGCAGCAGTAGTTTGCCTTCAAAAACTCAAGGCTGAAGGTGCAGAGCCTCTTCTGTTGGCACGCCTGAAGATTGAGCCGGAGGAATACCTTCAAAATGAAATTCTTAAGGGGTTGAGAGAAATCGCGAGTCCAGCTTCTCAAGAAGTCCTTTTGGATTGGGTGCCTTCCCTAGGGACTCGTTCTGTATGGATTGCTGCTTTGGGAAGCTCACTTGGCGCCAATCTGGAGGCTTTGGATGCGGCTTGTACTGCGTTAGGCCTTCGAGAGGATTGGGCTACCGCTCGTTCTCTTGTAGATGGATTTCCGCGAAAAGATTTAGACGAAAACGAGCTTGCTACTCATGACCGGCTTACTGCTCGAACCCTTTCTTATTGGTTGTTGAGTGAAGGTGTTCGAGAAGGCCGGGAAGCATTTTTACGCGACGCTTCCGGTCGACTGGGAGATTTGGCGGCTTCCCAGTCCGCGGCTGCAGATTGGCTTTTACTTCAGGGACGAATCGATTCCCTTGCGGGTGAGTATTCAGCCGCGTTCTCTTCCTTTCGTGCGGCGGTAGCTGCTGGAGTCGAAAGCGAATTGGCTGCAGTTTTAGCTGAGGCTGCCAATGCAGCGGAACTGGCCGAGGAGGGTTCTGTTTTCTTATCTTGGTTAGATGAATTAGCTGGAATTGGCCCGATTCCAGGAGAAGATGAGCTTCGTTTGCGTTTCGGAGATGCCATTGCAAAGGAAGCAGGAGCTGCTCCTGCTGGGGATTAGGAAACCAACAGTTGCTCTTGACGCGGCTCTGACCCGCGATAGACTCGCTCCCCCGAATCGCGGGGTGGAGCAGCTGGCAGCTCGTCGGGCTCATAACCCG
>DNPI01000024.1:0-10973 GCA_003501525.1 Planctomycetota bacterium | reverse complement strand
TTCGAATCCTGCCCCCGCTACCAATCTCTAAGAGAAGTGCCGTTCCCCGGCGCTTCTCTTTTTTTAGGGCTAGCCAGCATGATTCCTATCTCCCGCGGTTGTTGCGCATGGCGTAGCGAAACGACTCGTCATCCGCTTTCAGGCTGCGGTCAATGAAGAAAGTCCCGAATGGAATTAAGGCTGCGACGAGGATTTTCCAGCCCCAACTCCATGGCTTGTCGCGCCGCCGAATACCTTCGAGAACGAGCAGCCCGCCCCAGATGAAGAGCGCGCCGTGGACGGATCCGACGAGTCGTACCGCGAGGGGAAAGTCGGCCATGTACTTGAGTGGCATTGCCACGAAGAGTAGCGCGAGGTAGGAGACCCCCTCGATCGCCGCGATAGCTCTCAGCCGTGCGGTTGGCGTATCGAATCGGAACATCCTGCAATTAATACCATGTTTGACGTCTGGGTGTTTACCAATCCGTACTGTTGTATTTTGGAAGTCCGAGAGGATGTACCGGTTAAGTCCATTTTCCCTTCACCCTATCTTCACTCTTCTTGTCTTAGCATCATTAAATGCTTGTTAACCTCTTATTGTTTTCCATGCCTGCTTTGCAGGACCCTGTAATGCCGCGGACTTCCGGCGTGACTCCTGAGATTGGGATGGTTTTGGATGGCTTGGCTACTTGGGACAAAGAATCCGGAGCCGGAACAAACTTGAGGATGATGGAGCTTTCTGTGTCTTCGCCCATCGATCCTTTTGGTCGAGCTTATGCAATTGTGGAATTCCCTGGAGCCGAGGAAGTTGAGGTTCCAGAAGCTGCTTTTGTTTTTTCTGAATTGCCCGATAACTGGGAAATCCGAGCAGGACGTTTATTGGTGGATTTTGGCAAATGGAACACAGTCCATCTGCATGATCTTCCTACGATTCACGACGACCCTGTTCGTGCAGGATTGCTGGGCGGGCGCCTTACTGGGACTGGGCTCGAATTGCACCGCTGGTTTGGAGCAGGAGATGTCCCTATGCGATTTTCTCTTGGCTTCTTCTCTGATTTTGGTGCTCATGGACACTCTGCTGATTCCCATGAAGACCACGGAGATCACGGTGACCATGGAGGGGGCTTAGTATCAGGTACTTCCGAGGCAGCAGGTTTGCGGGATTGGGGTTTTAGTGGACGAATAACTGCTCAACATGACTGGGGCTCTAACGGTTGGTTTCAGTGGGGCCTTAGTGGATTTACCACCCCTCAAGGTCTTGCCTCCAGTTATGAAGATGGTGCTGGAGATGATCAAACAGCCTATGGTTTAAGCTCCAAAACCTTTGGCGCTGATCTGACGTTTCGACGAGCTTCAGTCGATTCTTCTAAGTGGACGATGGGGAGTTTGGAATATTGGTCTCATTCGGCAGATCAGGCTCATTTTGACGGTTCCCTAGAAATCGAGCGTCCTGGTCTAAATGGGTTGTGGGGAGTCCTTGAGCAAGGAACTTCTAGTGCCTGGTCACGAGGAATCCATGGTGGGGTTTGGGAAGTTTTTGAAGAAGATGAGAATGAGCTTGCGGGGATGGTGGGGATTCATCTCAATCGTCACTTGAGTGAATTCCAGCGCCTCCGTTTCGGGATCGACTATGGGAAAGATGATCCGGAAGAAGAGAAAACGTGGACTGTTGCAATCCAATGGAGCTCCTTCCTTGGAGCTCACCGTCATGGAATGGACTGGTAATGCTTGCTTTTTTTCTGGCAGGATGCGCGGCGTACCTTGCAAGTCCTCCACAGGACTTAAAGGTTCTCGCCACCACCCACGATGTTGCTTCGGTAGTGCAGGCAGTTGGTGGAGATGCCGTCGAAGTCGAGACACTGGTTCCTGCTGGTGCTGATCTGCACAAAGTTTTACCCAGAGCTTCAATGCTGCTTAGGCTTCGGCGCGCCGACGCTGTCGTCTCGATGGGATTTGGCTATGAGCATGCCTTTCTTCCTGCACTCTTGCAAAAAGTAGGGGTCCGGGAATTGCAGCTGGAAGGAAGCCGGCATTTTCATGGCGAAAAGGTTGCGATTATTCCTTTGGAAGTTCCTTCAAAGTTGGACCGCTCTTTGGGTGTTGAGTTGCATCCCTTTGGCAATCCTCATTGGAATACCGATCCAGCCCGAATGCGTCTCTACGCTGCTGGGGTGCGTGATTTCTTGATTCGCCTGGCTCCGGAAAACAAGGGCGCAATAAGTGACAACTGGGCTCGTTGGGACGCAGAAATGGATCGTCTGCTAACTCATTGGAGAGCTTGGCTAAAGCCTGTCCAAGGAAAACCCCTTACCTCTTATCACCGATCTTGGGTTTATTTTTCTCAGCAATTTGGCTTCGAGCTAGCAGGCGAGATTGAGAGCAAGCCTGGCATAGCTCCTTCGGCTCGACGGTTAGGGGAATTGGCGAAAACGTTCCGTAACAAAGGAGTTCAGTTGCTTCTAATGGAGCCGTGGTACAGCGAAACTAGGCTGGGAGACTTCGTTACTGCTAGTGGAGTTACCTTGATTAAGAAAAATTCAATGTCCAGCGGTGAAGGATATTTGGTTTGGATGCGAGGCCTTGTGGAAGCTGTTGCTGAAGTTTATGGCTTACCTGAACCTCTGCTGGAGAGTAGAGATGTAATCCCGATTCAGTAAAATCGAGCGGTTGACTCTGCTCGAACTGGACAACGCGGGAATCGGCTATTCCGGCAGCTTAATTTTGGAATCTGTTGATTTCAAAGTGTGTGCTCAGGATTTCCATGTGCTTCACGGAGAGAATGGCAGCGGGAAATCAACTTTCATGCGGTCTCTCCTGGGCTCTTTGACTCTGCTTTCAGGAAATCGCTTCAATGATTCTGGTGCGCACTTGGGCTACTTCCCACAGGTCCATTCTTTGGACCCCATTTTTCCCTTACAAACTTTCGAAGTCGTTGAAATGGGGTTATGGAGAGGAGAGGCTTTGCGAAAAGGGGCTTCTTCACAGCGCAAGCAGTTTGCGAATGAATGTTTGTCTAGGGTCGGCCTCGAGAGCGTTGTCCAGGATTGTTTTTCTGAGTTGTCAGGAGGCCAACGCCAAAAAGCTTTGCTTGCTAGAGCCATAGCCTCTCGTCCGGACGTTTTGCTTTTGGACGAACCTACGGCATCACTTGATGCGCAATCCCGCAAAGAGTTTGCTGAGCATCTCTCGTCCCTTCGCGATGAAGGCGTTTCAATTGTTCTCGTCACACATGATGACGAAGGATGGCCAAGTGAATCACAGCATTGGAAAATTCAAGACAGCAAGCTTCTATACCTAGAGGTGTGTGATGTCTGAGTTGGGCTTGTGGTGGAGCCTTCTAGGTGAAGGCATGCTGGCATCTATTGCGGTGGGAGTGATGTTGCCTCTTTTGGGGGCATTACTTTTTTTACGCAAATCAGCTCTTTTGGGTTTAGCTGTGCCTCAGTTTTCTGCTGCGGGCTTAGCTTTCGGTTTGTTTTTGATGCCCTTTTTTCCTGCAGTTCAAGCTGTATTTTTAGAGCATGGGCATCCTCCAATGCTCTATTCCTTCGCTTTTGCTGCAATAGCGGCGATGGTCGCTTTGATTGGGTTTGCTGCTTTAGCCTCCAGGAGCAACACGCGTGTAGATGGAATGATTGCTGTGGGGTTTGTTTTTGCTCTTTCCGCCACGATTCTTTTTTTGACTGCGGCGCCTGCTGGTAACAATTTGGCCGAGACCCTCTTGCGAGGTGAAATAATCCTTTTGGACCAGCATGGACTTTTGGTGGTTTTAGCGATTAGTGGTTTGGTCTTAGCGGGGCTTACTGCGTACTGGCGCCTTTTTTTGGTCGCTGCTTTTGACAAAGAGCATGCAGTTGCTTTGGGGCATTCCGTGCAAAAGGCGGAAGTGTTGCAAGTTGTCCTTGTTGGCGCAGCTGTGGGGGGAGGAGTGGTAACAATTGGTCCTGTTTTAGTTTTTGCCTTACTTTTTATTCCACCTCTAGTCGCTCATCCAGGCCTTCCTGGTATTAGGGGATTTTTGCTTCGCACAGTGAGTTGTGGATTAGCTTCGGTTCTGCTCTCTTGGCCGGTCTCCTTTGTTTTGGATGTCCCTTATGGTCCTTCGGTAGCTTTAGTGGCCTGTTTTGTTGGGCTAGTAATGCGTTTCTTTCGTTAGGTTGTCCGCGGGAGGTGAGACAGATCCGCTTGCCCTTGAGGCCGGGGCAGCGGCCTTGCTGTGACGGGCCAATTGAGTGAGGTCAACTCTTCTAGACTTGTTTCCATGTTTAGGGTTCAACTTGCTCTTGCGGCCGTCTTTGTCTTTGGTTTAGCACCTTGGCTTTCTGGTCAAGTGCATTACCACCCCACTGGGCGGCCCTGGGACCAGCGTGCTTCTGCGGGCCCCGATGCTGATGTGCCTGGTTGGTATTACAACCTTGGTACTACTGGGATTCGTGTAGAGCTTGTAGAGGAGCACCCTAAAGCTCTCCTTGTGCGATATGTATTCCCGGATACCCCAGCTGACAAGAGTGTTGAAGTCGGGGATTTGTTAGTGGGAGTAAACAAAGTACCATTCGAAGAGGCCCACCAAAATGGCTATGGCATGGATGTATTTGGTGCTCGAGGGCCGATATCCGAATTAGCTTCAGCGATAAGCTCATCCCAAAATCGGGGTCGAGGGAATCGAACAGGAAAGCTCTCGCTGCTTATTAAGCGTCGTGGTGAATTGATGAATATTGCTTTGAACATGAAGCGTCATCAAAACAAAACGCTTGCGAAGCTGCTCGACTATTTGGTCGATCACCAGCGAGAAGATGGGTCGTGGGGTAGTCCGCCGCATGATACTTTTGCCCCTTTGGCATTGATGAGTAGCTCTGAAAAAGAGCACAAATTAGCGGTTTTAAAGAATGTTCGCATGCACGCTGAAAAGACACGTGCAACGGATGATTCTTGGTTAATCAATTGGCGTTACATGGCCGCAGGGATTGTTTTGTGTGAATACTATTTGCACACGGGCGAGAAGTGGCTGTTGCCCGAAATCCAAGAAGTGTATGACTTTTTGATTTCTAGCCAGTACGTTGACCTTAGCCAACTAAATCCTAAGTCTCACGATACGCATCCACATGCGGTGCCTAAAACGCCTCTCGATTCTCATGGTGGTTGGGGACATAACCCTGGTTTCGAGGGATACGGCCCTATTTCAATGCTGACGGCCCAGGGAGCTTTAACCTTTGCTTTGATGCAGAGATGTGGGATTGAAGTAGATAAGAAACGCCACGAGGCAGCGTATGATTTTTTGCGCCGTGCTTCGGGTGAAAATTTCTATGTTTGGTATGAAGACCAAGCGGCGGGGGCTAATGACTGGGCTGATATGGGGAGAACGGGTGCCGCCGCGATAGCTTTTCACCTGAGCCCTTTGGGCAAGGAGCACCGGAGTTACGGCAAAAGCTACGCAGGAATTATTGGCAAGCATCCGGAAAGCTTTCCTGATACCCACGGCTCGCCAATTATGGGTATGGGGTTTGGTGCCCTTGGAGCGTTTTGCAATCCAGTGTCTTTCGAAAAATTGATGAACGCCAATCAGTGGTGGTTTACTTTGGCCGAGTGTCCCGATGGGAGTTTTTATTACCAGCCCAATCGGGATAATGCTGGCTATGGTGCCGATTCCCGAATATCGGCAAGCGCAGCGGTTGCCTTTATTCTTTCTCTGCCAACTAACTCTTTGGCTTTGACAGGAAAAAAATCTCGTTACGGTTCAAGGTAGATGGCGAAGGATATACAAGAAAATGTTGAGCATTTCATTACGTGTTCGCCAGGTCTTGAGCCGATCCTTTATCGAGAATCAAGAGGTTTGGGCCTTTCTAGAGTGGAACAACAGGTAGGAGGTATCCGCTTTGAAGGCTCTATGAGAGATGCATGGCGAGCTAACCTGGAGTTGCGCACTGCGATTCGTGTTCTACGAAGATTGGCCCGTTTTAATTGTCCCGACGAGAAAACACTCTATGAGACAGTGAAGGGGGTTGATTGGACAAAATACTTGAATCCTCAGGGACGTTTCTTTGTGGATGCGCAATGTCGTGACTCCACTCTAGATCATTCCCAGTTTGTAGCTCAAAGGACGAAAGATGGGGTGGTGGATTCTCTTCGGACGGAGAGCGGGGCGCGTCCTTCTATTGCTAAAGAAGATGCCGATTTGCGTATCCATGTCCATGTTTGGAGAAATCGGTGCACTCTTTCTGTTGATACTTCTGGAGATTCCTTGCATAAACGAGGGTGGAGGAAATATCAGGGGTATGCACCGTTAGCTGAAACAATTGCTGCAAGTGTGATTTTGCAATCTTCGTGGGACAGGCGTGCTCCCCTTATTGATCCTTTTTGTGGTTCTGGGACCTTATTGGTCGAGGCTGCTTTGATTGCTTCGGATACAGCCCCAGGAATATTTCGTAGTTTTGGATTTGAGAACTGGCCGAATCATCACCCCAAAGAATGGATTCAAGTTAAGGAGGCTGCCAAGGCGCGAGTGAAAATACCTCCGAAGCTGAAATTTTTTGGCCGAGAAATCGATGCTGATCACATTCCCGGTGCAAAGAAGAATGCGGAGAGCGTTGGTTTTGAAGATGCTTTTGAATTAGAAGCGGGTGAAGGTTGTACCTTCCCATGGAAAAAAGGATGGGGTGCAACTATTGCTTCTAATCTTCCTTATGGCGTCCGAGTTGGCAATCCCAATGAACTAGACCAGCTTCATCATGATTTTGGATCTTCTTTGAGGAAGGGATGTGCGGGATACAATTTTGCTCTTTTAGTGGGAAGTCGGCAATTTGCTCACCTTTTGGGGTTCCAAAAATGGGACAGCTTCCCTATTCAGAATGGTTCGCTTGCTTGTCGACTTTTGTTGGGTGGGGTGTGAGTGCCTTCCCAAAAAACCTTAGCGAGTGGATAATCCGCCCTTTATATGGCTGCTCAAACTCCCAAGAAGAAACGTAAACCTGTCGTTAAGAAAACGGTTGGTTGGCGAGAATGGGTTTCCTTGCCGGGACTGGGGGCAAAGATGTTGCGTGCTAAGGTGGATACCGGGGCTGTAACTTCCTGCTTGCACGCGACTGAAGTCGAGGAATTCGGGAAAAAAGGTGACCCTGGGGTTCGCTTCAGCTTGCATGCTGGACCAAAAGGTAGTCGCAAGAAAATAGTGGCAGAGGCTCCACTGGTTGAACTTCGTAAGATTCGTTCTTCAATTGGAAAATCGGAGACTCGCGCAGTAATCAAAGAGAAGGTCTGCTTGGCTGGGCGCTGTTGGACGGTTGAATTTACACTTACTGATCGCAGGGACATGGAATTCCCAATGCTTTTGGGCAGACAGGCGCTTGCCCGTCGGTTTATTGTTGATCCGGGGAGATCTTGGCTTTCCCCCAAACCAAAGAAGAAACCCTGATGCGCGTAGGGATTCTCTCTCGAGCTCCGCAATCTTATTCCACCAGCCGATTGGTCGAAGCGGCCGAAAGTCGTGGGCATGATGTTCGAGTGCTGGATTATCTTCGGTGCACGATGGATATTGTGAGCGGAAACCCGCAGGTCTTTTTGGGCGAAGAGACTCTGGATTTCGATGGAATTATTCCCCGTATCGGAGCCACCTATACCTTCTACGGTGCTGCCATTGTTCGCCAATTCGAGATGAAAGGCACCCCGACGGCCAATAATTCGTTGGCCATTGTGAGATCTCGAGACAAGCTGCGTTGTCTTCAAATTCTTGCCCGAGAGGGTGTTGCCCTGCCTCAAACCTGTTTCGCACACTCCACTAAGGACATTGAGAGCCTGCTTGACCGGGTGGGTGGTGCTCCCGTCATTCTTAAGCTCCTGGAGAGTACGCATGGGAAAGGTGTCGTTTTGGCTGAAACAAAAAAAGCAGCAGAATCAGTGATGAGTGCCTTTCACCAAATGGATGCCAATATTTTGGTCCAACATTTTGTGAAAGAAGCCAATGGTGAGGACATTCGGGCTTTTGTCATTGGTGACAAAGTTGTCGCTTCGATGCTTCGGAAAGCGGCACCAGGCGATTTTCGTTCGAATCTCCATCGAGGGGGTACCGCTGAAAAAATTAAGCTTTCCAAGGCGGAGCGTGATTTGGCGATTCAAGCTTCTAAGACGATGGGTCTCGATGTCTCAGGTGTTGATTTGTTGCGCTCCGATGAGGGCCCCAAAATTCTTGAAGTGAATGCTTCCCCTGGACTCAAAGGCATTGAGGAGAGTTCCGGCCAAGATATAGCATCTGAAATTCTCAAGATGCTTGAGAAGGAAGAGAAAGAAAAGACATCCTTCCTCGGGAAGCGCCGACGCCGCAAAGAGGCCTAAAGGCCTATCTCCTAAAACTGAGGTGGGGCGATTAGCGCCCTGGACTGGCGCTGGCGGTTGTAGGCCCTAGAACTGTCTCTTCTTCGCTCTGGCTCTTGATAGTGCCAAACATCGAGGACTTAAGTTCCATTGAGATGTCGAGAGTCTTTCCGTTCGGCGCCGGCACGGGCGTCGATGTAGGTGAACCACCTCAGGTCATGCAGAACTTGCCGGACCAAATTTTCCTGCCTTTTTGATCCTTGACTAGGATAGAAGGCGAAATGTCATTAGGAGTGAAGTTGACGTAGGCCTCGCCAGCTTTCCCTTTGAAGCGGGGTATGCTGACTATTACTTCTTCTTCATTGTCACTAGGGTTGCAATCGAACTCCATGACGAGTGGGCCTCCCCACTCAATTGCTGTTACGCCACTCTTTGTGACGGGAAACGCGCGCATCTTGCCTTTGCGGATACTTACGCCTTCATTCCTTTTGGAAACAAAGCCGGCTTCCAGGCGATAGTCGCCGACAGGAACGATTAGGCCGTCCTTGTGTTGCGCAAGATCAAATGCAATCTCGCCGTATTGTGATTTGAAAATGGCGGTTTCGAGCGTTCCTTTTGATTCGTATCCGGAGCGCACACTTAGGGTTCCAGTGTCCCCGGAGAACCGGTTGACTTGAATGGATTCGCCGTTTTCAGGAATCGCTACTGTGTAGAGAACACCTTTGAGATTTACGACTGAACTGAGAAGAGAAGCTCCTTTTGTCTTCCCAACCATCATTCCGTCTACGCCGATTTCGTTCCAAATATTGTTGTTATTGGTATCGAAAATTGTGATGTTTTCGCCAGCAATCTTGCAAGTTCGGACACCGCTGGATGCAAAATCCCAGCTCTCGCCTGATTTGCGAATTCGAACCGCGTAATCAAAGCGTTCCCCGTTTTCGTCTTTGCCCCGTAGAAGTACTAGGCCGCCTAGCCCTTTAATGTCTTTATCTGGGTTCCCATTGCCATCGGTGTCTATGGAGAGTGTATTTGGGGTATTCCGAACAACAAACCCAGTTGCATTTTGGTGGGGGATTGAAATTTCATCGCCAATCTCTTCCCACATTTCTTTGGCGAGTCGGATATTCCACTCTTTGATTGATTTGTAGCGCAAATTCTCCACTAGGGCTTCTTCTTGCCCATGCGAAGCAGGCGCGACAACGAATAAAGCTAAAGTCGCTAACAGGGTGCGGAAGAGGGGGCTGAGCACATTGCCATCCTACATGATGTCCCTTTCTCCAGCGGCTGATTCGTCGCTCTGATACTTTAAGACTTCCTAATTATTCCTATGCATACAGCTCTTAGCCTTTTCTTGCCTCTTGCTTTTTTGTCTCCCCAGTCTATTTTGCACCAATGGGACGGTTCTGAGACACACGATATGCTTGGTGCAGCAATATCGACGGCAGGCGATTTGAACGGAGATGGTGTGGATGATGTTTTGGTAGGTTCTCCTGGCTTTGATGCTGGAAATGGTGTTGGGCACGGCAAAGTTTCCCTTTTTTCGGGTGCGGATGGTTCACTTCTGCAGACCATATTAGGTCCCGAGGGAGGCCAATTTGGATGTGCCATAGCAGGAGGGAAGGATGTCACCGGTGATGGGGTACCTGACTACCTAGTGGGCGCCAAATCGGCTTCGTTTGGCGGCCTTGTTTATCTTTTTTCTGGTGCTACTCATCAATGGGTTGAAACGTTGCAGACTGGCGGTGTGGGCAATGAATTTGGTGCTGCGCTTGTCTGGCTGGAGAATCCAAGCGGAGAGCCTGAAGGTTTTGTTATCGGGTCGCCTGGCAGCGATGGGGGGGGGTATCCAGAAGCGGGCAGTGTTTCTGTTTGGAAATTAACATTTGGAGCTTTGGGACAATATTCCGATTGGCTTTTCAATGTTGATGGCTCTGGGGCTGCGCACTATTTGGGTGATTCGGTTGCTAGTCCGGGAGATTTAAATGGAGATGGTGTCCTGGACATTCTTGTTGGTGCTCCTGGTTATGACTCCATATACAACGATGCTGGAATCGCTTACACCTTTTCAGGCCTTGATGGATCTCTTCTCGATGAGTTTCACGGTGAATACTCTGCTGGAAGGATGGGCGATTCAGTTGCTGGTGTCAGAGATTTAAATGGTGATTTAGTAGGCGATTTCATTATTGGCGAACCAGGAGCCAACCACGGAACGGTTTACCAGCCGGGAAGGGCCAAAGTTTTTTCTGGTGCGACGGGGGCAATTTTGTACACCGTGTCAGGTACTGGGCCTAGGGACAATTGTGGTGAATTTGTCTCTGGTTTGCCAGACATGGACGTGGATGGAGTCCCTGACTTTGCCGTTGGCTCTACGACTTATGATGTGGCTTCTACGGCTTCGGACGAAGGAGCAATCAGAGTTTTTTCTGGTGCAACGGGCGACATAATCTTTGTTGCAAATGGCCAGTATCCGTTGGATAACTTGGGTTTTGTCGCGGCGGTTGGAGATTTAAACGGTGATGGATTCCCGAATCTTTTAGGTGGTGCTGGTAATGCGGATGCTGGAGGTGTCACAAACAGTGGTTCAGCTTTTGTCTTTGCTTACGATGCGCCGTTTACGTTTACCCAGCCTGAACTGATAGCTGGAGGAACCGCAACGCTTCATACTTTGGGAGGTGTCGGGGATTTAGTTG
>DNPI01000195.1 GCA_003501525.1 Planctomycetota bacterium | reverse complement strand
ACCCGGCGTTTCCAACCCTCCCCCGCCACCCCCAGTAATCATGTAGATAGTTCCACCAGCCTCAACTACCTTGCCCCCTTTCAATGGCCAAGTCCTTTCATAGGAATGGATATGGCCGTTCCAAACGATATCCACTTCATATTTGTCGAAAAGAGGCATGAGAGCCCTAACACGGAGGTCGCCATGGGTGGAGGGCCCGCTCCACATATCGCCGTAGTCGTTTTCATCAGAGGTGTAAGACGGATGGTGATAACTAACAAACTTCCACTTTGCTTTCGATGAAGCCAAGCGCTTTTCAAGCCATCTATATTGCTCACTTCCCGGATCCACATTGCGATTGGAATCGACCATGAAGAAGTGGGCGGCCCCATAACGGAAGTCGTAAAAATACTCGGGCTGGGGAAGGGCCATGTACTCGTAGTAAAAACGAGCATCCTGTTCGTGGTTCCCGAGAACCGGATACATAGGGACACGCGCAAGAAGAGGATTCATGCTAGGGAAGAACTCCTTCAGCCAATGTCTCTTGTTAGACCCCGTCCCAACTAAGTCGCCCGGATGGACAAGGAAATGAGGACGCATCTCCCAGGCCATTTCAGCTATTTCCCCAGATACCACAGGATTGCTTTGAGTGTCACTAATTACCGCGAAGGCAAAAGGTGTTCCCTCTTCCACCGCTGTCTGAAAAGTAAGAATAGGGCTAACAAGAATTCGCCCCTCGGAATCCTCTGACTCAACTTGGTAGAAGTAACCAGTGCCAGGATCGAGGCCTTCTAATGTCACTGTGTGAATAAACCCCTTGCTAGCCCCCTCAACCGAATGAGGTAAATGTCGATTCTCATCACCACCGAGAACCTTCTCTCCCCACCGCAGCAAAGACGAGGAAGGCCGCGAAGTCTCCCAAACGACTGTCATGGAGCCCTCCGTCCCGAATTGAAGGAAAGGGTCAACTTTCATTGTGAAATCAGGATCGAGAGGTACCAGTGGAGCTCGCTCTGCCAGCTCAGCATTCATTCGAAACTTTTTCTGGATCCACCGAGGAGAAGCCGCCTGCTCGTAGAGAAGAATTTCGCGGATGCGACCATGATGAAGATGATCTTCGTTTGCGTCGCGATAGCCGCCAAGAACAACTGGAGCCTTTTGGGGATAAAGGATTTCGCCACTCTGCGCTTTAGTTGAGGCCTCCAGCTTCCCATTCACATAAAGCTTCATTTCCTTGCCATCGTAGGTGGCGGCAACGTGATACATCTTCCCCTGTTCATAGATTGACTCGCCATAAAGATAGGTCATAAATCCATCGCCGTCATCAGCTCCCTCAGAGGCAAGCCCAAGAAAGAAATGCTTTTGGCTGTACCCCAAAACCCACCCCTTTTCGTAGCCACCGTTGTCCTGAATGGCAGAAAAAATGCCCCCATAAGGCTGAGGAGAATTAACAGATACCCATGTAGAAATCGTGAAATGCTTCTTCGGCAACAAGTTTCCAAGACGACTAATATCGTCAGCGAGGACAACCCTGTCTCCTTCGCCATCAAACATCAGGGCTCCTCCTTGAGGCCCTGGCGTCGCTATGGGCTGCCCAGAAATGACAGGATCGGGACCAAGGACTGCAACCAAACGGCCATCCTGAAGGTCGGCTTCACGGAAACGCCATGCCATAATCGGATCTGGCCCCTCGTGACGGATTCCAACCGACAGGAAGACTAAGACGCCGTAGAAGAGGACCTGATTCAAGGGAGGATGAAGCTCTGAACCTGCGTAAGTCCACCGTCCAATGAATCATTCGCTAATCCTTGAAAATACACCGTTGCTCCATGCATCGACGGCGGAATGGGAACGAGAATCTCGGCCAATCCCTCAGCTGAGGCATTGGCATCGTAAAGCAGGTGGAGGGAACCAGAATCAAGCGAAGATGTTCCCCAAGGAGTAGAAATGCTCCCCAAACTCAAAGATGCTCCAATCCGAACTCGCCAAACGGGCTCCGCAGCTATGCCAAGGGCCATCGAGTTAGAGGAAGTGGAGCTTTCTCCAATCCAAAGGATAGGGTCAAAGGAAGAGGATTCCCCATCAACCGGTTCCCCGCTCATCCCTTCACCTAAAAGGTGAAAGAAAATGTTTTCCTCTCCCTTAACCTCAGAGCGAAGAAATCCTCCTAATAGTCGACGGTGGATACGGTGCTGGTCCGCGTAAGGGAGAGAGCCAAAACCCCAGAGCAGATGGACATCAGGGTCTGTACAGCCAAAATGGTCAGACCCATTAATGAGGGCCCAGAAATTCCTCGGCGCAGCATCGGCTTGGTTGAACCAAGGGCGAACAACCGACCAAGCATTGTTCGTTAAGTCTTGCGACCCGGCCACAACTAAACAGCTGCCAGAGTACGCGCTAAAAGCATTGAAACCGTTCGTCGTACCGCCCAGAAGGGATCCCCGGTAAGGCTCCAGCAAGACAACGGATTGAACTCGAGGCTCGTCCCGAACTAGGTAGGAAAGCGCACTGGCCCCCATCGAATGACCCGCAGCAGACCAGTCCCCGCCATCCGACATTCCCTCGAGCCAGTGGCTAGGTTCGCTGGAAGAATCGTCCGTCCACCAGAGGCTCGCCTTCAAGGCATTGGCTTGCCTTTGCATACGCGGAAACAAACCTAGCTCTTCTTCGGTTGACACCACCACAAATCCCCAAGAGGCCAAGTGGGAACAGAGATGGTCATAATCTGAAGGCGGTTCAATCCACCCGTGACCAAATCCAACAAGCGGGTAAGGACCTTGGGCGGGATTGGCGCCTTCGTCTTCTCCTTCTGCAAGAGCCGGGTAGTAAAAGCGAGCATCCAAGTTCCCCATTGAGAAATTAGTGTCGGCAAATCTCACGTCTCGCCATCCCACGAGGAATGGACCATCGTCTTCCGGGAGTTGAGCCGAAAGAGTCAAGAGGAGAGGGAGTAATAACAAAATAGTGTCGCTCCAGGATAGCCCAAACCGGAGAATAACCCCGCCGCCCTATCCTCGAACTGTTGCGCCATCTATCGATGGCCTCAAACCTGAGAAAAACGCCTCTCCATTGAACAGCCCAAAAGACGACTACCTCCTGCGAACCGATCCAGAAGAACTATCTCGAATGAAACTGCAACATTCGCTCTGGAGACCCGTTGCTATCCATTTGTGGGACGCGGCGGAGATCAAAGAAGGAATGCGAGTCCTCGATTTAGGCTGTGGCCCGGGGG
>DNPI01000209.1 GCA_003501525.1 Planctomycetota bacterium | reverse complement strand
AAGAGCTTCGCCATGCAAAGAGACACGCAAATCTCCCAACGCACGAAGGACCCGGCTCTCTCCAGCCGTCTTCACAACCGCACCTCGACCACCAATTAGTCGTGAACGGTCAGGCGAAAGATAAACGGTAGTAATGCCGCGCTCTAGAGCTTCCGTCATATCGTCCCAGAGATCGAAGGAGTCAAAAGCCCGACGATGAGCCCCAAGGGCATGATCGCCTTGCCCACCCGAGCCCGTCCATGAACTATCCGCCGCAACAAGTCCAGGCGCAAAGACTGCATCGGGCCCAAAGTCCACCACTTCCGCAAAAAGAGGTAGCTCGGCAGGGTTTACTCCCGCAATCTTCCCTGCTTGGATGACAAGCACTTGTTCGCCCGCTTTATACACAACAGCTGCTTCATGTTGCGCAAATCCGTAATCAGCAAAAAGAAGAATTGCTGCAGAGAAAGAAAAAAGCCGAACTAACTTCACTCCTGTCGGCCCTCCAAAAGCCTCTGAAGACGTTCATCCGTTGAACGGTCATAGACCTGACCGCCGCGTATCCACACCTCAAGCACAGTCGCGTTGAAATCCAAAGGGTCACCATCCAAAACCACAAAACTCCCGTCTGCACCCTCAGCCAATCGACTCACCCGATCCCCCAAACCCCAAACTTGCGCTGGGACAGTCGTAACAGCTGCTAAGGCTACAGAGGCAGGAACGCCTTCGCGCACACACGTAGCAGCTTGCCAGGAAAGGCGATCGGGCCCCATTCTTCCTTTCTGGCTACCAAGAGCAAAAACGACACCCGCCTCATGCAGTTTCAACGGCGCAAAGGTTTTCACTTCTTCTTGAGTAACAGGGTCAACCTCAACATGCCAAGGGCCATCAACAAGGACCACCGGCCGGCCCATCTCCGCAATTAACTCCGATGCTTTCCAAACACCCGCCCTCACAACAAAGACCAAATTGTCGGTTAATTCATGCTCCTCTGCCCAATTCCTCGCGTGGTAGATGTCGCTTGGAGCTGGACACCACACCCACAACCTCTCGTCTCCGTTCAAAATATTTACTAACCCACGCTGTGTATCGTCAACGTCTTCTTCAGAGATTAAATCCTTTCCAGGGAAATCCTCTCCATAGCGAACAAACCCTCCCAAGCTATCCCAACGATCACCATCATCTGCCTTCTCGGCGAGATCCTCTAAGGCACGCTCCCTGTCCTTGCGCAGCTCATCATCATCAATAAGTTTCTGGCCTAACACTTCTAAGGCATTATTCAGCCTATCGATCGCCTCCCGCAACTCCGCCAGCTGGGCACTACGGCTCCAGCCACTCTTAGGACCAATAGCCATCTTCATCCCCATCGCATCGTCTAGAGTCATTGCTTCGACAGTCATTCCAGCAGGAGAAACCACACGCCCACGACCTCCTACAACGCAGTTGTTCCCAGGAATTACTCCAATCGCCACAGTCCCTCCACGAAGTTCGTCCTCAAAGTAATAAGAAGAAGGATCGATGGAGTCCTTAACGTCAAGAAAGGGTGCTACCGCAACATTTTCATTTGCTCTATCCAACCCCGAAGATGTGTGAGCCTCTGCAAAACCACAAAAAACAGTGGCCTCTGGTAATTCCCGAAGGAGCACATCAAAGGGAACTTCGGTATCAGGGCCACCAACTGCTTCAATAACACCACCTCGAATGACCAGAGTTCCGTTCTCAATCACCCCATCGGGCGTCAAAAGCTGCCCAGCGCGCACAGCAATGTTGCCTTCCTGCGCAAAGGCCGTAGAAGAAAATATCGAGAATAAAACGAAAGGAATAATTAACTTTTTCATCGTTTCACAGTTTGAATGTCAGTAACAGGTTTCCCATCAATCAATACAAGTAGGGGTTTAGAAGAAGCACTCATCGGCGGTCCGGACCAAAGGACTAAATCAGCGTCATAACCTGCTCGTACTAAACCGAAATTGTCCCCCTGGCCAATAAGCCGAGCAGCATCATGGGTAGCCATACGAATAGCAACTGTTGGCTCAAGCCCATGGCGCACAGCAGTGCGAATCTGTTGAACCAAAGAAGCCTCACCATCTTGAGATTGATGGCCTTCCCCAGCACCAAAGGTATGAACGACCCCAGCCTCTTCGAGAAGACGAGCTAAGGCAGGAGAAGCCTTTCGAGCTTCACTCCTTCGGCCGCGCAAAAAACCACTAGCTGACTCATAGCGAGGAACGGTTAACAAAAGGAGTTCAAAGGCGAAACTGTCGACAGGAATAAAAGCTTCGCCATGTTCATGACCCTCTCCTTGATCTTCACAGCAAACTGCAGGCGGATTGGCCATAGCTTTAAGCTCTGCAAGAGAAGGACCTGCGGCAATCGACCGGCTAATGTCGTCAAAGACGGGACCCGCAGCAACAGGAACCCCAGCTCCTGCCAACATTGATGAGCAAAGATAAGACTCCGTACCTTCCTCAACAATCATCCTTGGCCAACCAAATTCTTCTTGAAGCCTAAGAGCTGTTTGAACATCGTGAGTGCGGCGAGCTTGGACACGGACCGGAATACGTCCCTCCAAAGCATCCACTAGAATCGCCATCTCCCGATCCTGGAGTGTAAAAACAGAATTTACCGAAGGAGTAGCCGCCCAAGCCGCGGCTTTGTGGAAAGCGTTCCGCAGAACCCATGTAGTCCCCATTCGTGTGGTTGGGCGGCGACCACGGAGACTTCTACGGTGCCCTGTACTGTTGCCAGAAGAAGCATCTGCAGAAAGTGTAATCTTCAAAGCCGCATCCCTTTCTACCACTCGAGCACCTGAATTCTGCGGCGCAAACAAATCAGGAACCCGTCCGCCGGCTGTTTTTACCACCGCCCCCAGCCCTCCAATAACGTTCATAGAGTCGGGAGATAAATAAGCCGCCGTTACACCCTGAATAGCAGCCCGAGCAAAAGCGGGATCTCCGAGCGAAGCAGTATCAGCTACGCGATGCGAGGCCGTCACCTCGCGGGCTTCTTCTACCGTTTCGGGGCCTATACCCATAAAGGAATATGTATCGACAAAACCAGGCGTCAGATGTGCCCCTTCGACATGGATAGCTTCCGAAGGAGGAGAGCCTGTCGAAACACGAGCAATTCGACCACCCGCAATTTCAACCACCGCATTCTCCATGACACGCCCATCGCCAATATGAAGTCGCTCCGCGGACAGGACCAAATCACCACCTTGGAAACTAAAGAGAAGAATTGCGGTTAGAGTCATTGTCTATTTACTGCTTGCCGGTGTCATTCTCCCGCCCGTCATAACACCGACAATTCGAGAGGAAGCATCAAGAGGATGAGCCGTCCAAAGGACTAAATCGGCTCTCGCGCCAGGATTTATGCGGCCTATATCAGAGCGACCTGCAACTAGCCCCGCAGTAGATGTAATAGAAGAAAAAGCCGCCGCAGGATCCCCTGTAACCCGCGCAAAAGCCATCGCTGCCAAACGCAAAGCTTCGGGAGATTCACTGCCAGTCCCAAATGCAATGCGCGCTCCACCCTTATGCAGTCTGCGCCAAACCTCAAGGCGCCGAGGACTCCAAGAGGAATTACCAAGCACAGGGAGAGCAACCAGATCTCCTGAAAGAATTCCGCCGTAAGACCCCGGGTCTCCCAAGGCGATGAAAGCCCGCGGCACTCCAGCTCCAGCAGCTCGAAATCCATCTACTCCAGCAGCATCTTCCACTAACGCAATCGCCCCTGAGCTGCTTACACCACGAACCCGAGGAAGTGCGGTTGACAAATCTTCTAAGGCACCTGGAAGGCCCAAGGGACCCTTTCGGTCATCACTAACACTCTTGGGCAGCAAGGAAACCACCTGACGCGATCGTACGCTCACGACTTCGGGTCCTGAAGAGGTCACCACCGCAGCCCATCCTGCCAAAGTATTCGTCGGCCGAGGGAGTAATTGGACTGTGGTTATTCCAGCATTCAGACGCTCCTTCCAGCTATCTGAATCCTTATCGATTCCGTCTGCCGCCAAGAGATTAGGAGAAAGGCGCAGAGACTCTTCAGCCGCATCGCAACCGCTCCACGACCAAGCATCTACAAATCCGGGCGCCAGCACCCCCGAGAGATGAAATTCTTTTCCACCCGCAAGAGATTTTAAATCGGGGCCTACAGCCTCAATAACTCCATTTCTAATGGCCACCTGCCAACCTTCATGTAAATGCCCATCTTCTCCAAGCACGGCATCTGGACGTAGCAAGGCAGCAGAGTCCTGCATGAGAACCCCGGCCAAGGCAAGAAGAGTGGGAGCAATCATTTAGGAATATGAGAACGAAACGTTGCGGAAGCATCAAAAGGGCTCGAGCCCTCAAAAAGTATTACTGAAGCCGTCGCGCCATCAACCAAGCGGCCTGCCCTCTTAGAGAGGCCAAGAAGACGCGCAGGAACTGTCGTTAATGCCGCCCAGACCTCATCGACATCAGCACCTGCAGCAATCAGTTCTCCTGCCCGGAGCAAGAGTCCGGCATGTCCATTTGGAACGCCACCACTCGAGAGTGCTACTTCAACCTTGGCCGACTGGAGCCGATTCCAGCGTTCGATTAAAGAACGATCCCCAACGCCCCACTCAAACACCGAAAGGACAATTGGAATTCCAGCTTCAGCAAGCTCTTCGGCAACAATGTCTGCCTCAAAAGCACCCACTACAACAAGGTCTAAATGGTGTTTCGTACCTAGGGCTAAAGCGGCTCGAATATCCGCAACCGTATCGGCATACACTCGAACCTGAGAGTCCCCGTTGATTGCTTCCAAAATTTGATCCCGGGCAGTCCGAGAAGCAGGAGCTTTAGGCCTTTTGGGACGCTTGGGCATAGCCGCGGCCTTCTCCCCTTCTTCCTTTGGCCCCCCACCAGACTCTCCAGACTGTGCAGCTCCAGCCGCATCTTCAGAAGCTTTCTTTTGCTCCTTTACAAACTCATCAAGCTTCTTTTGATAGGCCTTCAAATCTTTTTCGTACTTCTCAACCTTCTCTGCATGTTCATCAAGCGAATCTCGCCAATCAACGGCTTCTTGAAACACTTCTGCAAGCTCATCTCCTTGCAAAAAGCCGCTTACGCCCATATCGCGAGCACTCCCTAAAGCGAATTCCAGAGCAACGAAACCTTCAGGGCGGGGCAAATGGCGGGAGCTAAAGAGAGCTGGCGTACCAGATCCTCGCCTTAGCTGCGAAGCAGGATTCCCAAGAAAGACCGCAGCAACCCCAGCAGTCCGTGCAGCAAGAACATTCGCAGAAAGAGAGGGGGCAGATCCTTCAATATCTAAAGGGAGACCATCAGAAACTACCGCCCAAATTGGCTGATTCCGAGAAGAGCCTATCGCGCTAGGGGTTAAGCCTGACCAAGCATCTACCAATCCGGGAGCCAAAGTCCCTTGCACTTTCAATACTTTGGCACCTCCACCGCCCAACCCAAGCAGCGTAGGGCCTCCCCCACGCGGCTGTTGGCGACTAACCCGTTCGACAATCCCGTCCTGGATAGAAAGAAAAGCCGGGGCAACAACTTCACCTGGAGAAATCCAAGCCGCGTCCGCTTCTATCACATAAGACCGACCATAGCCTGCTTCCTTTTGAGCAAACAGCGGAGATGAAAGGCCCACCACCAACACCAGGAGCGAAGCCTGCATGCGGATGCACAAAGAGGCCGAAGTACTAGAGAAGCGAACAGTGGCCAAGCCAGAAAGCGGGGCAGCCACAAGAACTGCTCCTGCAAGAGC
>DNPI01000068.1 GCA_003501525.1 Planctomycetota bacterium | reverse complement strand
GTTCAAGGGCCTCTGCTATCAGGAGCCGCCAGGCTGAGCTTGGAGGTCGGTTCCGGGCGGAAGGGAATGTTGGACAGAGTGGGTAGAACCTTCTCGATACCCCGACTAGAAACACGCGACATAAGCGGTGACGGTGTCCCTGATCTCCTGCTAGACGACATGTCTACAGTTAGACAGTTTGTTGCTGGTCCTGAGGGCTTCCCACCTGAGCCCACAACCGTTCTTAATCTCGAAGATTTCCGCGCAGATCTCGAAGGATTCGAATTCGACCCCTCGAACATTACGCGGTTAGTGAAGTACTTAGTTTTAGATGAATGGCGGGATCTAAACGAGGATGGAAAGATTGATTTGGTGGTGCTCTCTAATGGGAGAGTGAAGGTTTTCCATGGAGGGGCTGAGGGCATAGATCTCACTGTGCCCAAGCAGCTGGTAAAGGTGCGCGGTAACGTTTTTTTTGCGGAGACGGCTTGCATTGATGAAGACTCTCATCCTGATTTGGTTTTGGTTCGAATTGAGGATTTGGGATTGGTGCGATTAGCATTTTCCCTTGTTACATCGTGGAGTTTGGATTTTGAATTTTTGGTTTTTAGAGGAACGGCGGGGGGGACGTTTGAAAAACGTGTTTTCCGAGAAAAGGTTGTGACAGTGAAAGGAGATCGCCTTCTTGGTGTGATTGCCGAAAAGAAAGAAGAAGTGTCTGAAAAAAGGAAATCGATTGTTCGCATGTGTGATTTAGACGGCGATGGAAGATCTACTGATGTCGTTTTGTTGGAGGCAAGCGGACGCCTTCGCTCCTGGCGAGGAATTGCTGACAATCCCAATGTCGTCGACTCTCTTGCGGAGAATTTTCTAAAAGAAACATTGGCCGAAGAAAAGAATCTTGCCTTTGACATCTCGATGCTTGGAGAGTGGGTTCTCGGCCGCACTTCGGCACTCCTTTCTCTTACCAGTAATAAGTTGCCTGATTCAGACCGCGTTCTCCCTGGTGGTTGGTCCGCACCTCATGCGCTTACCGCCCGAGATTTCGATGGTGACGGTGTCGATGAGTTGCTGGCTTTGCGCTTAAAAGACGCAGAAGGTGAATCGAAGCTTCAAGGGTTCCGGGTGATTTTCGACTGAGCGCCTTTATCCTTCTGAAGTGAACGACGCACCCCAACACCGAACGGAAGGGAAGATTGAGGAGCGCAACTACGGTAGCTACCTCAAAATCCCTGAGCTTCTGGCTTTACAGGAGTTGAAGAGCAAGCCTCTACACCACGATGAGATGTTCTTCATCATTATTCACCAGAGCTTCGAGCTTTGGTTTAAGGAGATTCTGCACGAAACCGATCTTCTTGTGCGTCATCTACAAAAGGGGCATATAAGTCGGACGTTGAAAGTGGTGAAGCGTATTAATTCCATCATGGAATGTTTAACCGGGCAGATTCAATTGCTAGGGACTTTGACGCCTGTTGAATTCTCAGGATTCAGAGAGGAGCTGGGTACGGGCAGTGGCCTTCAATCAATTCAATTCAGAGAGCTTGAATTCGCTTATGGATTGCGTGAGCCGTTCTTCTTGAAGTATTTTGCAGCAGATGAAGAAGCCTGCGGACGGCTTGCGGCGAGGGCGGAAGCGCCTTCCGTTTACGATGAGTTTCTTCGTGCTCTTGCAGGTGAAGGCGTCCCAATCCCCGATGAGGTTCTTGGTAGGGATATTGCCGAACAATATGAAATGTCCGCAGACCTTGTCCAAGTTTTTAGCGATATGTATTCCAACCCCGAAGATGAGTTCCACCGAGTGCTTTTAAGTGAAGCTTTGTTGGATTTTGACACGCTGTTTGCCAAATGGCGGAGTATTCACATATTGGCTGTTTCCCGCACCATTGGAGGCAGAAAAGGTACGGGTGGCAGTTCGGGTAAGGAATTTCTTGAGTCACGGCTTGGATACAGGTTTTTCCCGGAATTGTGGGAGGTTCGAAATTTCTTAATTCAGGAAAAAGGAGTTGCTTCATGACTGGTTGCTTGGAGGGACGTATTGGCTTGGTTTGCGGGGCAAGTACTGGAATCGGTCGTGCCATTGCCCAACGATTCCAGGCGGAAGGTGCTGAAATATGGGGGCTTGCTCGCAATAAAGAGGCACTGGATGATTTAGGCCTCGCTGGCTCCCTTGCGCTGGATTTGGACGATTTGGATGCCCTAGAAACCCGTCTTTCGGAACTCCCCCCGGCGGTTCTTCTCGTCAACAACACTGGAGGGCCTCCTGGCGGAGCGATTCTCGATGCAGAAGCGCATGAATTTGGGAAAGCCTTTCGGCGTCACGTTATGGCTTCACATGTTTTGGTGCGCGCTTTGCTTCCCCATATGAAGAATGCTGGTTTTGGGAGAATTCTTAATATCGTGTCGACTTCTGTCCGTGAACCTATTCCAGATCTCGGCGTTTCGAATACTGTTCGAGCTGCGATGGCTGGGTGGGCGAAAAGCGTAAGTAAGGAACTACCGCCGGGAGTCACGATTAATAATTTGCTCCCAGGTTTTACTGATACGACACGATTGGCTTCTCTTATGGAAGCCCGCGCAGAAAAGCAGGGGGTCTCTGTGGAGGAAATAGAAGCGAGCTGGATTGCCGGCATCCCTGAAGGCCGCTTAGGGCAACCAGAAGAGATTGCTGGAGCTGCAGTTTTTCTGGCTTCGCCTGAAGGATCCTATGTTCGCGGCCAATCTTTGGCCGTTGATGGAGGCCGGCTTAACGGCATCTAAAAAAGGTGCGTTTTGACGTCTTCTTTTCTCTGACTCACGCTCCAGCGGGTGGGGTTCTTCCAAGCGAGGGAGAAATGATTCGCAACTTCTTTGCTCAGGTAGAGGCGGCCGATCGTCTTGGTTTCGAATGTGCGTGGATTGCAGAATCTCATTTGTCCACGCAGGTTCAAAAAGGAAATCCAAACCCTGTAGTTCCACATTTCGAAGGGGAAATAGGAATTAATGTGGATGTTTTCCAGTTGGCTCACCAAGTTTTTAGCCGTACCAGCAACATAGAGGTTGGGTCGGCGGTCATGAATATTCTCTGTAACGGTGGTCCTGTTGCAGCGGCCGAGCGGGTTGCAGCTTTTTGTGCTTTGCATGGGGCTAATCCGGAAGAGGCTAGGCAATTGCATATTGGGTTTTCTGCCGGCCGCTTTGATTTCATGAATCGTGCTTATGGCATTGTCCCCCGAAATGCGGTTGAAGAAGCGGCTTGGCCGGCTCTTAAGGGAAAGGTGTTTGGGGAAGCGTGCAATATATTTTTGCGTTTGCTGAAGGGGGAAACGGTTGGCTCGGAATCCGTTCCTGCCACAACTCTTACACGCGGAGATTTTCGTTCGGAAGAAGATTGGGAGTGCGTACGCACGAACTGGTTGGAGACTTATGGTCAGGAAGCTCCGGAAGTTTTGGAGATTGAACCTCGTTTTATCTTTGAACCGCTAAAAATTATCCCTCAAGACTGGCGCCGTGAACTGCTCGATTTGGTAGTTGGCTCACATGACCCGAATTTGCAGGAGGCTCTAAATCAACATCTCCCTGTCAAGGTTTTTAATCTTTCGATTACTGATCCGGAATTGATTGAAGATACGCATGCGAGGATGGAGCAATCTTTTCATGACGATGGGGGAGCATGGGAGAGGGGCTTTATGCCTCGAACGACAATGGTCTTTTTGGATCCCGATGGCGAAGCAGCGCGAGCGCGAGCACAGATGGCGCTCGGTGAATATTGGAAAGCTCTTGAAGGTACGTTAGATGTCGCGAAAGTTGAAAAGGCTGCCGGCAATGCTCTTGTGGGGACTCCTGCTGAGGTTATTCAGCAAGCAACTCAACGATTCCACCCCGACGAAAGGCTCATGCTTTGGTTCGATTTTCAGGATCATGATTGTGAACGTGTCATCCGGGGCCTCAAAACTTTTCAGGAGGAAGTCGCGCCTGCCCTAAAGCGTGCGTCTCAAGCAAATGCCTAATTCTGATATTGCTTATCCAGAGGTGGCAGGGCTTTATCCCGTTAGTCCTCTTGGTGAATCACAGCGAGGTATCCCTACCGGGCGAGACGTCGAGTGGGAACCTCTTGTCGATTACAGGCGGAATGGAGTAAGCGAGACAACAATTCACGGTGCGGTTGCTTGGGCTCATGGAGGCAGCAGCATTCATTCATTTGGAGGAAATGTTCTCTGCTATGGCCGAAGCATGATGAAGCCTCTGATGATGAAGCCATTGGCTGAGGCATTGAGTTCAGCCCTAGATGGCCCGAGCCGTGCTATTGCTGTTAGTTCGCATAATGGAGACGCTAGTCATGTCGCTGCTGCTCAAGCAATCCTTCCAGAGGAGGACCAGGGCCTTATGCAAGCTCCGCTCGACGTTCCTCTTATCCAATTCGGGCGTCAAGTCCGGCGTCCCCGGAGATGGTTTCACTGTTGTAGTGGCGAACATGCGGCTGTTTTACGAGCATGCCAAGAGTTGGGTTGGCCTCAAGCCGGGTACATGCTCCCTTCGCACCCTTTCTTTGAGGCTTATCTTCAAACCTTGCGGCGTTATCTCGGCGATGATTGGAGTCCTCTGAAGGTAGCTAGAGATGGATGCGGCATGCCCACAGTGAGCAATACCGTGACAGAACTGGCAGTTTTATTTGCCGGACTTGCCGACGGAAAAGAGGAAGACTGGATTTGGGATGCCATGGTGGATTACCCAGATATTGTGGGCGGGTTTAATCGTCTCGATTCCACTGTCTTAAAGGCATGTGAGGGCAGGGTCCTCGCAAAGGAAGGCGCCGACGGCTTACTCGGGCTCGCCATTTTGCATGACGATTTCCCTGAAGGGCTTGGAATCGTTATCAAAGTCGCTCACGGCTGGGATCCTCGTGCTATTTGGTATGTAGCTCGCGGGATACTTGGTGTCCTTGGATTCGACCTGCGAAATCCTTACCCGCTTGAAAAACAAAAAGCATTTCTTG
>DNPI01000021.1 GCA_003501525.1 Planctomycetota bacterium | reverse complement strand
TGGAGAGTGCCGCGGCGATGATTGGCTCATCGTCTTTATCGAGGTTGATGAGTTTGGCATAGCAACCATCTTCTAGGTTGCTGACTCCAGCGCTTGTCCAGGCATGTTCATCATCACCAATCAGTTTGCGATTCGGATCAGCAGAGAGCGTTGTTTTTCCAGTTCCAGAAAGGCCAAAGAGAATGGCTCCATCGCCATTGGCTCCAACATTTGCTGAGCAATGCATCGACATTTCGCCGATTTCTGGGAGGAGGTAATTCATAACCGTAAACATGGTTTTTTTGACTACCCCGGAATAATCGGCGCGACCCATCACGAGGCCAATACGATTTCGAAAATCCATTAAAACGGCTCGGTCGGACCTAGTGCCATCGCGTTCAGGCTCGCAGTGGAAAGAGGGTACGTTGAGCATGGTCCACCGCTTTCCATCTTCATCTGTAACCCCGGCGATGTTTTTCGGGAACATGTTGTGGCAGAACAGCGAGTGAGCGGCATATTCGCTTACTAGCCGGTAGGGTCGCGCGTAAGTCGGATCGCTGCCGCAGTAGACATCCTTAACGTAGAGGTGAGAGTCTCGCGTGTTTAGGTGTTCGACAACTCGGGCCAGGAGGCTTTCGTATTGCTCAGGGTCAAATTTTTGGTAGTCGGGTTTCCACCAGATAGAGTCTTCAAACTCTGGCCAAGCTACGCCGAAAGTATCCTGAACCGGTCGACCAGTGCAGGAGGGGTCGGTATAGAAAATTAGCGGCCCGTTGCTTCCTAGAGAAGTGGGGAAAGCTTTTTGTGAGTTCTCGGGTCCACCTTCAACGACTCTTCCTCGGTCATGCGCGATGGCTTCGTTGAAGAGTTCCTCTTTCTCCATGTTGATGCGCAATTCAACGCCTTTTAAGCCGAAAAGAGATTCAAGCTCACTTGCGTGGTTAGCTAATGCAGCGGCGTCGGTCATTTTGAGGATGTTTAGCTTTTGGGAAGTGCGGCATTCTAGCCCTCCCCGGCCTTATAACCGGCATAGCCGCATGGTTTAATTGTCGAAGATTTGCAGCTGCTTCTAAGCAGGAGAAGGGCGCTTTTATTGGGGTAAGAAGGAGGTTGCTTTATATTTTGTGAAAATCCCTCTAAACCCCTATAGACAAGCAACTTGAGACGACTAAACTTTCAGCCGGACTGCCGTACTGGCGGTCTCAAATCCCCGCCTAGCTTAAAGCTGGTGCGGCGGACACCGAAAGGTGCCATCTGAGGGGATGGAGTTGCGGTCCTAGTTTCGACTGGGGCCGCATTTCCCTTTTATAGCTATGTTTCATGCTCCGGACTTCGAACTTTATGCTCCTAGATTCCAAGGAGATGTTGAATGGAATTCGCGGAGGCTTGATATTCGGCATCGTTTGCAAGAGGTTGGAGAATTGGTGAAATCGGATTTTGCAGATATCGGAATTGGGTTGGAACGTCGCGAGAGTTTGCATCACCCTCATGCCACAAATAGAAAACGTGTTCGACGGCAGAGAACCATGATTTTTCGCGACAAGTCGGCCCGTCGAACCCTCCAGGACATTCTCGGTCGCGAACTTGGTCGCGATTTAAATTCCGCGGCAAATAATGTGCATCTTCAATTCGGGATAGACGCGGATGGGATTTGGTGGGGAATGCGGATCGATAGGGGAGCTTGGTATGACCTTAATGTTCTCTTAAAGCGCGCCGAGGAGGGTGAAGGTCGGAAAGAAATTGCTGCGGCTTGTAGGAACGCACCTTCTTTCTGCCTGGAAATCGATCATGGTGGGTCTCGATTGCTACTCGATCAAGGTGATAAGGAGTGGCGAGAACTTGCAGGTGCGCTTCAGCCGGGGGAAGTCTCTCTCGACATTATTCGCCGTGTTTCAGCCACAGAGGTAGAGGCTGAGGCAGATACCTTAATCGATATTGCGCGGGCTGATTTCGCTTCTTTGGCCCCATTGTTCCGCCTAGCTTCCTGGACACCGGATTCTCCATCTGGTGTTTCGTTTTAGTCGCGGTCTTTACAGTATCTGTTCACCTTTTTAGGCGATGCCTTTCCCATTCCTTTTCTTATTCCAGGAGGCGGTAGGAGCACCGAAGCCTCCTCGTGCCCCAGAAGTTGTAGTAACGGCTACAGCTGCCGAGGACATTTCTTTGGAGGTGCCTTGGGCAGTCACTACTTTTGACAAGGAAAGCCTTCTTGAGGGACCGAGAACTTTGGCTGAATCGTTAACGTCTATTCCCTCGATTATGGTCCAGAAGACTGCTTACGGGCAATCCTCTCCTTATGTTCGAGGATTTACCAGTTATCACAACGTTTTGCTCGTTGATGGTATTCGGCTGAACCATTCGGCGATGCGTCCAGGCCCGAATCAATATTGGAGCACTGTTGATGGTCTCGCGGTCGATCGACTTGAAGTAATTCGTGGGCCGGCTGGGATTTTGTATGGCAGTGATGCGGTTGGAGGTGTGGTGAATGCAATATCCGCTAGCCCCTTGAGCTCTGGCAGCGATGTAAATGGAGGCCTTCTTCTTCGCCGGTCATCAGCAGAAGCAAGCTCTGTTGGCAGAGTCGATTTTTCGGCTCCGCTCCAAGAAGGGTGGTTTTTTTCCGGGGGGCTTAGTCGGAAGGATTTCGGTGATCTTGTGGCTGGGGGGGCTACAGGATTGCAGGAGTCGACGGGCTATAAGGAAGATGATGCGGATATTCGCATTAGTCGTCGATTGGCTGCAGACACTATCTTGGAATTTGGATTCCAGCGAGTTTTCCAGGACGATGTCCCTCGGACGCATAAAACGGTTGATGGTATTTCTTGGCAGGGAACTTTGCCTGGGTCTGAGCTGTTTCGTCTTCTCGACCAAGAGCGCCAGCTTGCTTGGGGGCGATTGATGTGGACAAATGCTGGCGGCTGGCTGGATGATGCTCAATTTACCTTGAGCCTTCATCGCCATTTTCAGGATCGTGACAGAATGAAGAGCGATGGAAATGGGAATCCAACAAATG
>DNPI01000185.1 GCA_003501525.1 Planctomycetota bacterium | reverse complement strand
GAGAAGGCTCTACCCACTCTGTCTAACATTCCCTTCCGCCCGGAACCGACCTCCAAGCTCAGCCTGGCGGCTCCTGATAGCAGAGGCCCTTGAACGCCATCAACCCCTTGAAGAATGCGTACTCGATTCCCGAATGGAAGGACAAGCTCCAGCGGGGACTTCCCGTCAAGATCCTGAATAAAATTCGAAGGGTGACAGCCTACCGGGGTAACCGCGCCCAAGCCGCTTGCGATAGGGTCCGAGAAAGTAAGTTCACCATCGTGAAGTATTAAGCGATACAAAGAGTCGCCATCAACTAGAACTAAAAATTCATCCTTCCCGTCTTCATCCAAATCTGCCGTAGTCCAAAGAGTCGATAACCCTGGAAGAGAAAGTGTTTTCTCTGGTTCGGAAAAGAGCACTTCCACCTCCCTTCCATCAACGGCAAGCAGAGAAAGCGCCTCACCAGAACCAAGATGGGCAACGGCAAGGTGCATAGGAACTCGGTCGATTTCCAAAGGCTCAAGAGTCGACCCCGCAGGTGCAATTTGGAGCAGCAAGAGGAGAAAGCCACTCATCGCATATCTGTCAAAAAGAGATCCCATGAGGAAAAGCCCCGAACCATAATGTCACCCACGCCGTCAGAGTTGAGATCCAATACCTCGACCATCGAACCAAGAACACCTAAGGGGATTTCAAAGGAGATATCTGAGCTCGGATTCATTTTCTTCCCCAACCCAAGAATACGCCGTGACTCTAGGTGTCCTTGGGCCGTGCTTTCTAAAAGGTCACCTTTACCGTCACCATCTAAATCGGGAACTACAGCTGGAACGAGACTAAAAGCTTCCAGATCACCAACACCGTAGTTTCTCTCGTGCTTAAAAGCCGCCCGGCGATCTAAACCTCTGCCGCCGAGAGATGGGTAGGTGGTTAGTTCATGCCGGACGCTAGCGCCACGTCGACCAGCAAGGCCAACATCCAGGTGCCAACCAGAGAGGGCTAAGTCCTGAAATCCGTCGCCATCCATATCTTCTACCCAAGGTTGAACCCAACCGGCATCCAGCTTCCAAATTCCCTCAGGATCCCCGAGTCGTGGTTTCTGGCCCGCATCAAACCAAACCCACGTCTGCCAATCGCCAGATAAAAACCCTGCGCTCCTGCTTCGGACAAGAAGAAGGTCATCAGCAGAGCCGCCTCCAAGACCAACCCAATCGAGACGCTCATTGTCAAAACCCTCTACAGGTGGCAATTCAAGCACACGGTCAGGTTGAGGAGAAAACTGCCCTTCTCCGTTCTGAAAATGCAGATTAATCTTCCCGTCTCTATACCAAGACAAATCCAGTTTTTTATCTCCATTGACTTCGACAAGAAACGGCTTCGGCAGCCGAACCTCCGCATGGAGCAAAGGTGGCGGCTCTATGACACCCAAGCCATCATCGGGGACAAAAAGATCGCTGAGTTCTTCACTCGTCATTTTCGGGCGACCAACCCCCAACACCATGACCTCCGCTGCTGGTGAGCGAGGCTCGTCTAGGCTCAAAGGAATGGAGCCGCGCAAAACGCCATCCGGCGACAATATCTCAAAACCTTCCCAAGTCACCAGCACGACCTCGTCCAATCCATCTCCGTCCAAGTCTTCCACTACTGTCCACCGAGGGAGAAGTTTGTCCGAAGGAATGTCGAGCAACATTGTCGCACGAGTTAAACGTTCCAGCCGTCCCGTTTGGGTCCGGACAAATGCTCCGTCTCGGGCAAAAAAAATAAATTCAAGGCCCTCTTGCCCTTCGTCTTTTCGAAAATTACCCACAGCCCAGGATGTAACTCCTTGAGGAACTTGAATGTTCATGTCAGGAACCGGAGAAAAACGCGAAGCCACATTTTGCAAATGGACTCTCAATGCTCGTTGGCCTTCGCCTACATCAGCAAGAATTAAATCAACAAGCCCATTCCCATCCATATCCTCTGCTGCCCACGAATCCAAACGCCCTTGGGTTTCTAAGCGAGAACGCGTATGGCCGACTTCCTGGGGGAGCGCCAGTAATAAAGGGATTAATATCACCGGGAAACAGAAGGATAAGCGTCCTCAAGTTCAGGCCTTCCTGTCCTCCACGAAAACACAGAACAAATGGACCAACGATTTTCTCCGCCTTCACGAATTCTTTTAAAAAGCGAAGCTAGGACTAGGTCGCCAATGATGAGGACTTCACGATCCGGCCCGACATCAAAATCCCAAGAAAATAGCGGCCATATACGAAACTCGGTCAATATTTTTTCCGGTGCCCAAGCATTTCCTTCAACCGAACGCCCCAGACCGCTGGAAGAGCGCACCCAGAGCGTAAAAGGATCACCAGGACCCAATTCGCGTCGCACTCTACGAACAAATTCCGCCGCCGAACCAGGGTCGCGCCCTTGAAAAGATTCGACTGTGTCCCCCTGCTTCACACCCGCGACAATCAGCGGACTCGATGGTGCCAACTGAGCAATACGTGGAAAGCCGTTATTACTTGTTCCATCTTCGAAAGCAGCACGAAGCAGTGCCCGTTCAACCCAAAATAGAGTGCGAGCTTCAACAGTCTTTTCTTCTTGCAAAATTGCAGGGACTTCAAGGACCTCTGAACCACGCTGAATCCTGAGAGTGACTTCCTCTCCTCCACTGCGTTTGCGCAGCAAAACAGAAAGACGCTCGGGGTCATCCGTCGGTATACCCTCAAAAGCAAGAAGGACATCTCCGACGCCAATTCCAGCCAAATCAGCAGCGCTGCTCTCTTTCACGCTACTCACTCGACACCCTGGTTGGATATCAAGCGAAAGCAAGCTTCCTGAATCATTCAACGAAAGCGCTAAGCCAAGAGTGGCGCTGCTTTTTCTACTTTCATCCACCTGCCCTTCCAACGCAAGAAATCCCTCCGGCAGAGGTAACTGCGTATGGGAAATCTGACAGGCCCCGAGAAAAAGGAAGGATAGCGGGAGAATTGCTCTCATAGTTCGCGGTTCTTGAAAACTAGAATGGCAAACATTAGACAAAGGAGCAAGGCCGGCCATGGGGCTACCCAACCAATTTGGATTACTCTGTCAAAACTACGAGGCAGAGCATCCGCATAACCAGCCGCAAATTGAGCCGCCTTGCCTAAATAGGATTCTGCTCCCAAGCCCGGCAAGGTTGAAGTGAACATCCAAGAGGACCAGGAAGAAAGTCCACTAGGCAAAACACCAGGCAAAAGGACAAGGGCTAAGCCAGCAGCTACTGCAACAGCTCCCCTAGCAAACCAAGCCGAAACAAAAACAGCAAGCCCAGCAAGGGCAACGAGAGAGGGGAACCCATGCCCCAAAGCCAAGAAGATTTCTTTACGCACCTCGTGCTCTTCAAAAACAGCAAAACCTTCTTCCATGACGTCCCCCGATTCAAAGAACAACCCGGCCCCCAATGCCGCCGCTCCAATCGCAGTCCCACCTAGAATCAAAGGTAGCGCAAGAGAGGCAACAGCTCGAGCAAAAAGGAGTGAGGCCCTTGAAATCCCTCTCATTAGAGGATCCCGAATGGCACCCGATGCTATTTCCCTCGGGAAAGCCGCGGCAACAAGACCAACAAGAAAAAGTTCGACCAAAAACAAACCGGCTCTCGCTGATGACGCAAATCGGGGCCAAAAGTTCCAATCACCTGATTCCCCAGGGCCAGAACCTCCTGCAGCACGGTTCATTTCCAAAAGAATCCAAGAGCCAAATACGTGCAAAAGAACCGTTGCCACTGTCGCGATTAGTGCCCAGCGAAAACCTCTCCGATGAGTCAACAAATATGCCTCACCCCGAAGTGCGCGGATAAATCCCATTACCGAGCCTCCGCATCAGCCTGCCGGACAGCTTTATGAAATACGTCTATCAGACTCGCTCTAATTGGCGTAAAGGATGTAATACGGCACTCCCCATGCACTAAATCCTTCAACACCGCTTCAAGGTCAACTTGCGCATCTAAACGAGCCCTGACTAATCCATCCCCGAGATTGTCGACTTCACGAACACCAGTCATTTCGGAAAGTAGGTTCGTTGCAACCTCTTCACGGCTACAGCGCAGCTCAAGCCCATCTCCAGCCTCTTCGAGCAAATCGCGAACTTCTCCTTCCAATAGTGTGCGACCTCCATCTATTAAGCCGACTCGAGTACAAACCTCCTCAACTTCCCGCAGATGGTGACTGCTAACCACTATCGTCACACCCTCATCCCGACTCAATCGACGGAACAAAGCAAGAAGAGTCTCTACGCCCTCTGGATCAAGCCCCGAAAGCGGTTCATCCATCACAAGAAGACGCGGCGAACCTAAGAGTGCCCTGGCAACTGCAGCTCGCCTCGACTGGCCATGAGAAAGTTTATCTCCCCGATTACCCGCTCTGTGAGCAAGACCCACAAGGCTTAAAACTTCGTCAACACCTCTTCCCCCGGAAATGCTGCCACGTACACAAGCGAGCTCGAGATTTTCTCGAACTGTTAAGGAATCATCCATGCCAGGCGGGTCTAATGCAACACCAAGACCGTAAGGAACATCGTGGATAGAATTCGCTGGAGCCCCTAAGACTCTTAGCTCACCCGTTGCCTGTGGCAGAAGACCTAAAAGGCACCGCAAGGCCGTTGTTTTGCCCGCCCCGTTTCGCCCAAGCAACCCATAGAGGTCGCCTGATTCCACACAAAGGTCGACTCCTTTAAGGATTGGCAAACCCCCAAAGGCGACTTTAAGCCCTCTCGCCTCCATTGCGTGTGAATCAGCCATATAAAGGGATACGGGAGTATCCTCTCTCCGTGAGAAACTCTAAGAGGGAACAGTCCCGGTTTACAACACCTTCAAGCCTCTAGAATTCAAATATGGCCGAATATAAAGCCGTAACCTTCGACTGCTTCGGAACCCTTATTGACTGGAAAGGTGGACAGACGCGGGTTCTACGCCAACTACCTTCACTTGCAGAAGCAACAACCAACGACATTAAAAGAGTAATTGAACTTCGCGGAAAAATTGAAACAGAAATCGAAACTGGGCCTTGGATGCGTTATTCACAAATACTGGAAAAGTCCATCAACAATGCTGTACTCCAAGTTCTCGATTTAGAATTAACGGCTTCAGAGAGTCGCGCATTTTCTGCCGGCCAGCTTGGATGGCCCCCATTCCCTGATTCAGTTCTCGCACTGGAAGAACTCGTAAAAGGAAAAATCCAAATCGGGCTTTTATCGAATTGCGACAAATCTGTCCTCGAAAGGACCTCCCGCGGGAAATTGAAAATACCCAACGCACTTCTAATTAGCTCTGAAGAACTGCAGTCATACAAGCCTGCACCGGCACACTGGGGCGCAACCCTTGCCGCCCTGCAGTGCGCTCCTCATGAAATTCTTCACGTCAGCTTCAGCTCTTTCCATGACCTGGAACCAGCCAGCGAATTAGGATTCTCACTCGGATTCGTTGCAAGATACGAAGAAGAAGCTCCCTCCCATCTCACTCTAAGCGCGGAGGCCGGAGATCTTAGGACGCTAGTCGAGAATATCCTCGCCTAGGAAGCCGGAGGCAAAGGCGGCGGAGAAGCTCCTCCTGTCCTAGGGCCTTCGCCGACCGAAGACAGAAGCTCTTTAACACTCCCTATGCTAGAGAGAACACCAGCTGCCTCGTATGGAAGGAAAACAGTTTTATCACCCTTAGCATTGGAGGCGAGAGTTTCCAATGTCTGGAGATAGGCGCGCGCA
>DNPI01000171.1 GCA_003501525.1 Planctomycetota bacterium | reverse complement strand
CGGCTAGCTAGTTACGAAGAAAAGGGCGCACCTGGAATGCACATCCTTGGCTTTCCGGTCATTCTTGCCCTTGTTCCTTTAATGCTAAGTGAAAAGCCAAGTGTCGACCTCTGGTTTTATACCCTCTGGGCACTTCTTGCTGGATGGCTACTTATTCCTGCTTGGCAAAAACGCCATGACAGTCATAACGCACTCGCAGTGCAAGCCGCAGTCCGAAGAGCTCTTGTCTCCTCGCCCTTAATTCCCGGCGCGATTCTGCTCGCGGCAGGGCTCAACTCAATTTTAATCACCGGGATACTCATTGTGGTTTTCGCAACCACCCACACCCTCGCCAAAACATTCCCTCCGGAATAATTAAAAATACTTCTTAAGGATAGCGTCCAAAAAGGCCGCCACTTCCGCACGCGACTCTGAATCCCTCGCAACAAGAAGGGGGAGAAAAGCGTCTTTCCCCAAAGCTAACGGAACGATTTCCATAGCCACTCTCCGACGAAAATCTGGGACACTTTGGTCAGAAAGCATCTCCAAAAGTTTTAGTCGAGAGGGCTGGATTTTGGAGTTGCGCCCAAGCGCGGACACCCATGCCTCCTCCCACACAGTAGAGAAACTTGAATTCTCCATATCAAGAAGCGCATCTACAGCAGAAGGTAAACCCAAATTGCCCAAACCAGAAACTGCAGCAACCCTGAGACTCTCTGGCTTATTTGAGTCACCAGCAACAGCTGCCAAAATCGGCACCGCTTCGGGCGCCGCCGTTGTCCCCAAAACCCGCACAATATCCAGTTGAAATTCTGGCGGGCAAGAATCAAAACGTGCAGCAAGAATCGGCACCGCTCTAGGATCGGTGCTTCCACTCAAGCGCAGGACATGAAGAGCATCCAGGGACCCTTCGCCGTGAGGAAAAGATTTAAGCTTTACCAAAAAAGGACCAAGACAATTTTCGTCTCCCCGTCGAAGGAGAGAAGAAATAGCAAGATTGCGCACTCCTGACTCAGGCCCTGAAGCCCAGGCAGCAAGCTGCTCCGCACCCAAACCCCCTGCATCTGGCTTCCCAAGCTCGCGAGCAACAGTTTCTCTTACCTTGGCGGCAGGGTCCTCTGCTGCCTTCAGCACATCGGACCAAGCACCCGCATGGGCTAACCCCCCGACTGCCTGTGATCGAACTCCAGCCGACGGCCATGTCTCTGAGTTGAGGAAGCCCATCAACTCCTTGGCGACAGATTCATCACCAAGGGCCGCCCTTCTGGCAAGTGCCTGCACTTTCAACGGGCCCGGAAGATGCGCCCCCAATCGTGCAAGTCTCTCGACTGTTCCAGGGCAACTAAGCAGGAGCATCGCATTCCAGGCAGTTTCTCCCTCTGCAGAAGCCCCGGGGCGAATTACCCAAGACATCACCTGCTCTTCCAGGAACTCACCAGCCACCGGGGAATTCAGTTCTCCTAGCGCTCGATAAATTGCTCGTCTCGGTCCTTCTTCTGGCTCTCTTCGCGCCTGAGCAATTAAGGCCGGCGCCGATTCAGAGCCCCCAAGAGTTCCAATCGCCCCAGCTGCTTCGCTTCGCACAACAGGGACTTCCGCATTCACCAGCAGCCCAAGGAGCAAACCAACGTACTGTGAGTCTCCAGCCGCTCCAAGAGCTGCACAACAGTTCACTTGAGCCCCAAACAAGGCGTCCTCCCCTTCAATAGATTCAAGCATTCGAGCAATAGAGGCGGCCGCCCCTTGCCCTTCATCAGCAAGCCTTGCTTTAGCGAAACGCAAACTTTCTCGCGACCCCTTTCGCAAACGATTCACCCAAGCATTTACTAGGTCTTCATTTGCCTCAGGGGCGACATAAAACGATGTTCGCTGCCCCAAGGGAAAGACATTCGATTCTTGAATAACAGCAGTCGGAGGGTCCTGCGAACAGGCTGCAATGCCAAAGCAAAAGGCCAATGCAAGTAATCGGTAGAATGGCCCAAGAATGCAACCAATAGCACCACCCTCATCCGGGACAGGTTTCCGCATAGGACCGTATGAATTCCGACACGGCCTGGCATTGGCACCGATGGCTGGTAACACAAACCTAGCCTATCGCCGCCTCTGTCGCCGTTTTGGAGCAGAATTGACTACAACCGAGATGGTCTCGTCTAAAGCCTTAGCTCACGGTGACGGTAAAAGCCTCAAATATCTCGAAAAGGGCAAAGAGGAGTTTCCCGTCGCAGCTCAAGTATTTGGAATGGAACCCGAAGTGCTAGCTAAAGCAGTCCCGAAGATTGAGGAACAAGGCTTTCACATTGTCGACCTCAACATTGGATGCCCGGTTCCGAAAATCACTGGCTGTGGAGGAGGCAGTGCCCTTCTAAAAAACCCTCAGCTTGCTGGAGATTGTGTAAGGGCAATGTGCCAATCGACTTCCCTGCCAATTACTGTAAAAATTCGCGCAGGATGGGATGACGACAACAAAAACGCTCCCACATTTGCGCAGGAAATGGAAGAGGCCGGTGCCTCTGCTATTACCGTTCATGGACGTACACGAGAGCAAAAATACAAAGGACGCTCAGACTTAAACCTAATTAGCCAAGTAGTAAAATCAGTAAGCGTCCCCGTTTTGGGCAATGGAGATGTTCTTGACCTCGAAAGCGCTAAGCGCATGTTCGAATCCACAGGCTGCGCCGGCATCGCGATTGGCCGCGGCGCACTCGGACGCCCATGGATTTTTAGAGACATAAAAGCATGGCTCAATGGAGACCCTGCCCCATCCCCTCTCTCTACCGATGAAAGGGCACAGCTGCTACTCGAACTAGGCAAGGGCATCCTTCAATTATTTGGAGAAAACCGCGGCATGAAGATTATGCGAAGACTTGCACCTGACTTCTTCAAGGGAACACAGGGGGCACCGGGCCTACGAGGGCGATGCAACTCACTTGAGACATGGAGCGACCTCGAAGATTTAGCCGGCTCCTTTGCCCCTAGCCCTCTTCGGGCAGCTCACTCTTAGCCGCTTCCCCACCATCCCAGCTCCTTCCCCGGACTGTGTTGAGCTTAGCGACAGCCTTCGCATAGCCCATGCGAGCTCCTGCTTCGGCACTCTTCGCAGAGACAAGGTCTTCCTGAAACTGAAGCACCTGAAAGTTTGTTG
>DNPI01000042.1:972-2971 GCA_003501525.1 Planctomycetota bacterium | reverse complement strand
CATTAAGCCTATTTCGATTCAAGGTTCCGATCGGATTATCAAGTTTGCGTTTGAATACGCGAGAGCAAACGGTCGGGAAAAAGTAACCTTGGTTCATAAGGCAAACATTATGAAGCACACGGATGGCCTTTGGCTGGCACGTGGCCGGGCAATTGCCGCGAATTATCCGGACGTAGAGTTTGAGGATCGAATTATCGACAATATGTGCATGCAGCTGGTCCAGCGACCAGAGGAATACGATGTGCTTGTTACTCAGAATTTGGCTGGAGACATATTGTCTGATTTGGGTGCCGGTTTGGTTGGTGGTCTGGGTGTCGCGCCAGGCGCAAACATTGGGGAGGATTGTGCAATCTTTGAAGCCACGCATGGGAGTGCGCCGAAGTATCAAGGTCTGGACAAGGTGAATCCGACCGCAATGATTCTTTCGGGGCTATTGATGCTGCGCCATTTGGAGGAAAATGATGCTGCGAATAGGCTGGAGTCGGCGGTCTCTTGGGTTATTTCAGAAGGTCGCGAGGTGACTTACGACATGAAGCCAACGCGCGATGATCCTTCCGCGGTGGGGACGCATGCGATGGCTGAGGCCATTGCTCGTGCCTATGAGCAGGGAGCTACGGTAGAGGCGTAAATCATGACAAAAATTACAGTGGTGGGGGCTGGCTTTGTGGGAATGAGCTGTGCGCAACGACTTGCGGAGCAAGAAGTGGCGGAGGAAATAGTCCTTATTGATGTTGTTGAAGGTAAGCCACAAGGACTGGCGCTTGATATCAATCAGGCGGGGGCTATTGAGGGCTATCAGGCTCTTCTGATCGGGACCAATGACGCGGCAGATACCGCGGGGTCCGATTTAGTCATCATGACCGCAGGTTTGCCGCGAAAGCCGGGGATGGATCGAAGCGATTTACTGGAAGTCAACGGGAAAATTGTTGAAGGAGTGGCTGCGTATGTGGCGGCGGACTCTCCCGAGGCCAGAGTCGTAGTGGTTTCTAACCCTTTGGACACCATGGTCTATCTGATGGCCGAAAAACTAGGTTTCCCGAAAAGCCAGGTGGTGGGGATGGCTGGAGTTTTGGATTCTGCGCGTATGGCCTCGTTTATTGCTGAATCCATGGGCGGAGGCGTGAAAGATGTTCGCTGTATGGTTCTTGGTGGCCATGGCGACTCCATGGTCCCCATCCCAGATTTCTCAACACTAAATGGGGTTTCACTTCCTGCGATAATGGGTGAGGACGAAATTTCCGCAATCAACGACAGGACGCGGAATGGCGGAGCAGAGATTGTAAATCTCCTGAAAACAGGTAGCGCTTTTTACGCTCCTTCTGCAGCTGCGGTGGCTATGGCGAAGGCTATTACTAGAGGAGAGGAACGTCTATTGCCTTGTTCCGCTTGGCTTGAAGGGCAATATGGGCTTGATGGTATCTACATGGGAGTTCCTGTCGTCCTTGGCCGGAACGGTGTAGAGCGAATTGTTGAATTAGAATTGGACGAAGCAGGTCAGGCTAAGCTTGAGGCTTCAGCTTCAGCGATTCGCGGAGACATCGCAACCCTAGAGGGTCTAGGGCTCCTGTAAGGCGCCTTTACCTGGTTGGGGGCTGGGAGTAGAATGCTGCGCCCCAAAAGGGAAAATTGCTATGAAAGGGCGTAAGGTTCTCGTCAGAAAATCCAATAGGAAGCGTCGCGCTTACGGTTTCCGTTCGCGTTCCAAGACCGCTGGAGGCCGGCGCATTATCCGGCGAAAGCGTCGTCGTCATGGGCGCTTCGTGGCTCCCTGAGCTGGGTAGTGGAGCAAAACTGTCTTTTTCCCAAATAGTGGCTAAGTTGGAAGCGAGCCAGCAAAAGAGTCCAATTAATGGGAGCACGAGAATTGGCCGTTGCTCTTGGTGCCGCATGGTAGCCATTGGACGGGGAAAAAGCGGTAAGGTTCCCCATTTCATGCTAGGCGCGGCCGCTTTATCCTGTCTTGTGCATAGGGCGATATGAAAATTCACGAATATCAGGC
>DNPI01000042.1:0-665 GCA_003501525.1 Planctomycetota bacterium | reverse complement strand
ATTCACGAATATCAGGCGAAGGAGCTTCTGGAGAGGTATGGAGTGCGGACCCAAAGCGGTCATTTGGCGCAGACCCCTAGCCAAGCTGGAGAGGCCTACACGCGCCTTGGGGGTGAGTTGGCTGTGATTAAAGCTCAAGTCCACGCGGGCGGCCGAGGGAAGGGGGGCGGTGTAAAGCTGGTGAAATCAAGGAATGAAGCTGAGTCTGTTTCGGATTCAATGCTTGGGATGAACCTCGTGACTCATCAAACTGGGCCTGATGGCGTTGAGGTGCAAAAGGTCTTTGTTGCAGAAGGCCTAGACCTTGAGGCCGAATACTATGTAGCAATAGCCATGGATCGCGCATCGGGGAATCCAGTTTTAATGGTTAGCCCCGAAGGGGGAGTGGACATAGAGGCGCTTGCAGATGAGAACCCTGAAGCCATACTTCGCCTTGGTTTCTCTGCCTCGCGAGGTCTTCCTGACCATCAGGCGCGGCGAGCGGCTTTTTTCCTCGGTTTGTCTGGTGACGCCGCCAAGCAAGTAGGAGTGATTTTGCATGGTTTGGCTTCTGCGTGGGTTGAGCTCGATTGCGAATTGGCCGAAATTAATCCACTGGTGCTGACTTCTCAGGGTGAGCTAGTTGCTCTAGATGCAAAAATGAGCTTCGATGGGAATGCTCTTTT
>DNPI01000003.1 GCA_003501525.1 Planctomycetota bacterium | reverse complement strand
AAGAACACCTGGCGGCACTCCTTCCACCTTCGGATAGAGAGGTCGGAGTGCAACTTCTTCCTCCGAATCTTCCATGAGAATTTTTGGAGAAATAATTCGCATACTTTTCTTAATCGCGACCCTTCCTTCAATGCATATTTCTTCCCCGACATTAAAGCGGTCTTTCAACCAAGGTTGCTGAAACCAAAGGGCTTGAGCTTTACCAGAATCATCCTGGACGTTCACAGTGAGAGTGCTTTTCCGTCCACGCCTCCAAATCGAAGACACCCCAACTCGCACCTTTGCACGAATCCTCTCACCATCCTCCGCTTCAGCCAGAAGACGCCATGGAGCAGGTTCCTCGTATGCCCGCGGTAACACTAGGGCAAGACTCGCCAAATCTCGAACCCCTAGTGCCGAACGAATTGCAACCTCTCTACGCGAACCGATTCCGGGCAAACAAACTATCGATGCTCCACTCGGGGGAGGTGATTCCTCGATATTGGCCATCAAAGCACTTTAGCTGATTAGAAACCAAAATCAGAAATCATAAAAATCTCAAAAAAATAACGGAAATATGCGAACTGAAGAGGTTTTAGTTCGTAGATAAGAAGCCTTGGGCCCGTTCGGGGGGATGGGCAAGGCAGCCCCTTTGTATCTAAGGGAGAAGGCGCCGCAATCGGGGGATTGCGGCGCCTTATTTTCTTTCGAGCTATTACCCTCTCCAAATGGAATTCTCGGAAAAATACGGCCCATGGGCCCTAGTCACTGGAGCATCCGCAGGATTAGGGGCTGCCTTCGCAGAATCACTAGCAAAGCGGGGAATGCATCTGCTGCTAACAGCTCGCCGAGAGAATCGACTAGACGACATTACAAACCGGCTGACGTCGCAATACGGCATAGATGTCGTCTCCATTCCTCTCGACCTTTGCGCCCCAGCAGCTGTAGAGGCCTTAGCCAATAAAGCTGCGAAATATGAAATCGGCCTAGTTATCGCCAATGCAGGATTTGGATGGGCTGGGCCTTTTCTTCAGCAAGACCCCGAAAGGTTGAAAGAAATGGTGAAGCTGAACTGTGAAGTCCCAGCACTTATGGCCCGCACTTTTCTGCCCGAATTGGAAAATCAAGGTCGAGGCGGGTTCATGATTATCGCTAGCACAGCTGGGCACGTAGCCACCCCTTGGATGGCAGCATACGGTGCAACCAAAGCTTTTGATTTGCATTTAGGCGAGGCCCTAGCAATTGAGCTGAAAGGGAAAGGCATCGATGTCCTGGCCGTGTGCCCGGGAAGCACAAAAAGTGAGTTCCATGAACTAGCGAACATTAAAGCTCCTGTTTTTCGAGGGATTCACGCCACCGCTGAATCCCTCGCTGAGGGAGCAATAAACTCGCTTGGCCGCAAGCCTTCTTGGATTCACGGATTCGCGAATCGCTTCAGCTTATTAATCACCAAATACCTGCCGCGCAAACTAGCCACGTGGATTACAGGGAAAGCACTCTCAAAGCACTATCGCTCCTGACCCAGTCTTTCTTTGGCCCACGCTATAGCCGATTCTCTATCAGCAATGGTGCCTTCAATTTGAAGCTCGAGAATCTCATCAAGAATCTCTCCGACTTTGGGGCCAGGAGTAATGCCGAGCTCAAGGAGATCTTTCCCTTGAAGGAAGTTTCGGATAGATTCCTCGCGAACTCCCAAAGAGCCCGCGCGTTCCAAAAGCCACTGAGCTGGGTCCCATTGCTCGAATTCTGGCATTGGCTCACCTCGACCAGCAGCATCGGACCAAGCTACTCTAAGAAGAGAGGGAATATCAACGCTACTCGTTTGGTCGAGGCGCAAAGCAAGCCTCCTAATTGCAGCGTCTGAAACCTCTGCGCGAGCTTGCCACAACTGAGTCGGGCGCAAGTGCTCCCTAACAAGCGCTACTACCGAATCAACTATTGAGGACTGAGCAGTAACACGGGCGAGAAAATCGCGAGTTACTTCTACCCCTCCCACATCGTGTCCAGGACTCCTCCAGCGCCCATCCTTTTCCACAGTAAATGCGGGTTTCCCGAAATCGTGGCAAAGGACTCCCAAACTCTCAATCCAATCTTGTTCAGCGACACCTGTACGAACTTTTGTCGCCGCATCTAAAGCAAGGCAAGTGTGAATGAAGACGTCGCCCTCGGGGTGCCATTCCGGGTCCTGTGGCACCCCGCGCAATGCGTCTATTTCAGGAAACGCTTCTAAAGCGCCTGTCTCCTCCATCACCCGCACACCGGATCCAGGGTAGTTCCCTGTAACCAAAATTTTCTTCCACTCCTCTTCAATTCGCTCTCGTGGGATTTCAGAAAGATCAAGCTCTCGACAAAAAGCGGCTGTCTCAGGATGCACAGCCCAATCAAACCGAGAGACGAAACGAGAAACCCTCAACACTCTCAACGGATCTTCTGCAAAAGCAGGGGAAACATGCCTCAAGAGACCCGCCTTAAGATCCTTTCGACCTTCCCAAAAGTCTAATATTTCACCTGAGAGCGGATCCTCCATCAAAGCATTTACAGTGAAATCGCGACGGGCAGAGGCCTTAGACGGATCCATGCCCGGGTCTGCTGTGATTGAAAACCCTTTATGGCCTGGACCTGTCTTCACTTCGCGTCGAGGGAGAGACACTTGAATCTCCTGCTCAGCAGTAGCGACATGAAAAACCGCGAAATGGCGACCTATCAAATTCACTGAACCGAAATCTCTCAGTATTTCTGCCAAACTCGATTCCTCTAAACCAAAAATCTCAAAGTCGAGATCTGTAGGGTCCAAGCCTAATAGACCATCGCGAACCGCTCCCCCTACCAAGAAAGCACGGCCACCTTTATCTCGAACTTTTTCAGCAATTTTTATAGGCAGATTCACTTCAACAAATCCTCAGCCAGAGGGTAACCTCCGCTTATGTCATTAGTTCGGTTTGTACCGTTACTTCTTCTCCCGCTAATAGGAGCCTGCGCTATTCCTGGAGACGCCGCCTGGAGCGATCTTCACTCAACACTCCAAGCCGGCGGAGTAAGTTCAAAATTATCCGGAGAGTTTTCCTTACCGGACTTAGATTTCGGTAATGGTGAACTAAACCAATTTATTGATCCGAATATCGACCTCCCTGACGGAAAGTCGACGAACCAATTCTTGGCAGGACGATTCGGATTTGCACCCTTCGAATTGGTTTTCTCGCAGCTGGACCACTCGTCAACCCACCCCAGTGCCCTCAATGCGGAGTGGAATATCCCGCCCGGCCTTGGAGGAGGAACCGGTTCCGCTTCTGCGGGAATAGCCACTAATCTTGACCTAGCTATCCAGAAGCTCATGCTCGGCGTGGACTTCGTGAATACCCCAGCGGGTAGATTCGGGTTTCTCTTGGGCGCTGACCTCGTTGAGTTTGGACAATTCGGCTTAACTCTTACGGAAGATGTAGTAATTGGATCAGACGTCATTGTCCCAAAGGGTGAGACTTACAGCGTAGTCGTCGGAGAAAGCTTGCCCGTCCCCCTGCTGGGATTCAGAGGCGATGTTGCATTTCCCGGTACAGGTCTTCGTATAGGGGGCGAGATTGCTGGCTTCTACCTAAGCAATATCGAGGAACTCGACAAAATGGAATACGTCGACTGGGATGTAAACTTGTCCTGGAGTCGTGGGTCGTGGTCAGAGTGGACTTTGGGATATCGCCACATTGGATTGGATTTAGAAGGAACGCTTGAGGCCGAAA
>DNPI01000002.1 GCA_003501525.1 Planctomycetota bacterium | reverse complement strand
TGCGAATTATTTCTCCAAAAATTCTCATGGAAGATTCGGAGGAAGAAGTTGCACTCCGACCTCTCTATCCGAAGGTGGAAGGAGTGCCGCCAGGTGTTCTTTCCAGTGCAATACACGAAGCGTTTTTACGAGTTCCGCCCTCCGAATATATCCCGTCATGGTTACTCAAATTGGCTGGATCTCCACCTGTTGATAAGGCATTAAATCTTCTCCATCATCCTGGGAGTAATTCTGATCTGGAAATTGGTAGAAGAAGATTTGCTTTGGAGGAAGTTGTCTCAATTGAGAAGGCTCGATTAAAGGAAATATGTGTGTCCTCCAAATATCAGTTCGAAAGTTCCAATAAGGTTTGGGAGCGTATTTTGGCTCGGATCCCATTTGATTTGACGGCAGATCAAGAAAAAGTGTTGGAATCATTGCGACACGATCTTGCTTCGGGGCTGCCGGTAAGAAGATTGCTACATGGAGAGGTCGGTAGTGGAAAAACGGCAGTAGCTTTTGCCCTTGCCTTAGCTGTTGTTGCTGGGGGCGGGCAAGTGGCTGTTTTGGCTCCTACTGAAATTCTTGCGCGACAGCATGTTGATGTTTTTTGCCGCTGGCTGAAAGGGTCACGTGTTTCCGTTGTCAGTTTATTCGGAGACGACATATTGGCGGATCGCAGGCAGGCGCTGAGGGATATCGCTTCTGGTAATGCTTGTATTGCTATAGGCACGCATGCTCTTTTCTCTCAGCGAGTAGTCTTTGAGAATTTAGCTCTTATTGTTTTTGATGAGCAACACCGATTTGGTGTTCGCCAGAAGGGTGCGCTTTTGGCGAAAGCCAACAAGCCACATGTGCTGACTATGACAGCTACGCCTATCCCTCGAACATTGGCTTGGGCTAGATATGGAGCATTGGAGCCTTGCGTCCTGCGTGAGAGGGTGGGAGCTTCTGCCGAGGTTGTTACTCAAGTTCGACCTTTGCAGGATTGGCGCGCAGTAGCGGCTGAACTTCGCCCTAGGCTTGAATCCGGTGAAAAACTGTTTCTTGTTTTGCCTCGTATTGATGGCTCTAGTGGTTTGTTGGCTGAAGCCGAAAGACTGTCATCCGGCGAATGGGCTGGAATCCCTCTCGAAATCGTTCATGGCAGACTCCCGGGCGCAGAAACGGCTAATCGTGTTGAGCGATTTGTGAAGGGCAATACTCAAGTGCTCGCAGGCACCACAGTGGTTGAATTAGGCCTAGATGTCCCAGGAGTGCCCACCATGGTGGTGGTGGGTGCTGAGCGTTTAGGTTTGGCCAGCCTTCACCAACTGCGCGGTCGAATCTCACGAGGCAAAGGAGCTCCACCTGGACACTGTTTGATATTTGCTGAAGAGTCTGCACTGAATAGACTACGTTTATTGGAGGAATGCGGAGATGGATTCCAAGTGGCCGAATTGGATTTTGAATTGCGAGGCTCTGGTGCGTTGCATGGGACTCAACAGCACGGTCGTTCGGACTTCGAGCATTTTCGTCCTGACGAAGATGACGATTTAATCGCATTGTTGACTCGAAATAAGGTTCGCAACTGGTTGATGGAAACAGACTAGAATGCATGGCTGTTAAGGGTGGTTAACGCCCTGAAACAGAGTTTATTTCTGATGCGCTTCCTACTAGCTTTTCTGCTACCTATTCTCCTGGCGCCTTTTGTGTCGGCCCAGGAAGGTGTGGAATTGCCACCTCGTAAGGATCGCGGCGCGCGGGGAGGCCTTGAAATCCCGAAGCCTACAGTTGAGCAGGAGGCTGAAAAGAAAGAAGCTCCTGACGCCTCTTCTGCAGAAAAAAGTATTTCCGATTTCTGGGGGCAACCGACAGGTAAGGCCGAATCTGTTTTTGTTCGCTATGAAAAAATTGAAAAACCCTCCCGCGACCAAGAGCGGGATTTCTTAATAAAGCTTCGGGGCTTGGGCTTGGGCTGTAGGGGGACGGCTCTTCGTGCTCTCTCCAGCCCACATCCTCCATCAGTCGTTTTAGCGGCGCATTTGCTTGAATGGGTAGGTGATCCCGACGACGCCTGGATGCTAATTGAAACGGCTTCGGGTGTTGGTGTTATGGAGGCCGTTACGGCTTTTTTGGAGACTGCTTTGCGTTTGAATGGAGGTTGGCTCCCAGCTCGCGCTGTTCGATTGCTTGATCACCCCACTCGCTCTGTCCGAGCGTCAACCGAATCTAGACTGAATCGGAACCTGCATTCAGAACACCGCGTTCCTCTTCTTCAGCTTTTAGTTTACGGGCGTCAAGCTGATACTCGTTTAAGAGCAGCGCGCCTTTTGGGAATGTACCTAGATAGGAATCAGGGGGCATTTTATGAGGAAGTTCAATCCGCTCTCCTTGCTGCTCTTACTGATTCTTCTGTTCCCGTCGCTTTTCAGGCAGCAGAATCTCTTGTTTCAGACGGGAGGGCAGAAGCAATCGCCTGGCTTGAGGGCAAGATCCTCGCGGCAGAGGACGCAGTTTCTTGTTCGTATCTTTTGTTTAGTCTTGTACGCCATCAGCAATTAGCGGAGGCACAGATAGCAAGTTCCGAGGTGCTCGATCGTGCTAGAGCTAACCTTGAATCTCCCAATCTTTTTCTTTCTGGATGCTCCGGAGTGTTGCTTGCAGAAAGCTGGTTCCGTTCTTCTGCACCGGGCGATGCGCTGATGGATAGACGCTTAGCTTTTGCTTTGGTGCGTGCGGTGGGAGGGCTTCAATTTTACCCGCAGTATTCC
>DNPI01000077.1:4477-5070 GCA_003501525.1 Planctomycetota bacterium | reverse complement strand
GGATGCGCAGCCGGCACTTCCCAGTCCGCTGCTCTGCAATCGTCAACCCTATCCCAGATGCGATCGACATTCGCCATCGCAGCAGTGAAATCTCCAACAAAAGCCCTTTCGACCAGCGTCGGAGCATCCGAAATGTCCGCGGCAACCTCAAAGTTCTTTACTGCTTCCCAAAGCCCTCGGTAGTCCGGATTGGTGCCCGCTTTCTCTAGGACCAGAAGTCCTTCATCCGCTCCGCAACCTGTTTTCTCGCGTAAAGCAATAGCAGCAGCGGTGGGCCCCCTATGAGTGCCATGGTGGCAATGGAAATACCAAGGTCCTGGCTTCTCTCTAATTACTCGAGCAATAGATTTGAGCACAGTATCAGGCACCGCGTCATAACTCATAGGCAGATGAACTGTTTCAAGTCCAACCGCACGAGCTGACTCCACATCCGGAGTCGCACCATCGACACAAATCACTGTCCGAATCCCTTTCTCCGCTAAATGCCGAAATTCTGCTAGCCCAGAAGGCTGCCCACCTGTCCAGACACCTTCATCTGACAGAAGCATCAAGCGCGGAGGTGAAGCCTCTGCTTCGACTTTCTCTTTAAGCAC
>DNPI01000077.1:1551-4150 GCA_003501525.1 Planctomycetota bacterium | reverse complement strand
AGCACACAAGCCACTAACAGCAAAAGAAAAACAGGGGGCAACGCGAAACAACGCACAAATCGTTTTCGCTGTACCCACAAAACCAGAGGAAATTTCAAAACGTCAAACGGAGGATTCTTCGAGGCTGCCGTAATGCCCAAAAAGCGGAAAGAAGATTAATCAAATTTCTTTAGCCTCTCAAGAATTGAACCGGCTTTTCCTGACTCAATCGCTTCACGGGCAAGCGTGACCCCTTCCGCGATATCCTGTGTGCGACCTCCAAGGCGCAGCATCAGAGCTGCACCGAGTAAAACACAAGCCAGAGCCGGTCCTTCTGTATTGAGTAAAGCTTCTTCCTGCGCCAATACTGCCGCTTCAACTCTCTCCTCATGCATCTGAGGGGGCTCAGAGGCACAAGCAAGGCCGAAATCACCTGGTTCGAGACGAAGCGGACTTTTTCCACCACTGTGGAGCTCCATTCCCCGTGTAGACACAGAAACAGCTGGGTCAACAGAACCTTCGATTCCTTGCATGACGATTCCATTCTCATGCCCCAGAGCAGCTAGGGTGTCGCCAGCAAGAGCAAGCACTGGGCCGGGCCGAGAAGCAACAAGAACTCGGCTCGCCGGGGGCGCCAGCAACTTACAAACAATATCTGGCAAACTGCGCAACCCCATACGATCTTCAATGCTGAGAAGGACCTCCCATGAAGAATCTGCGGAAGTCGGCCTCCAACAAGCCATCCCATGTGCCTCAATCTCCTCACTAACAGCCACACTGTCTTCAAGAACAGGGCCCACAGCACGTTCCCAAAGATCTGCCAATGTCACCCCCTCGCCTGCAGCATGAGGAGCGGATTGAATCAGAACAGGTGTCCCACTGGCAACCGCAGCCGCCGCTGCGGCAAGCCCCAAAGGAGGGTGGTTTTTTTTGCCTAACCTCGAAGTCCCCAAAACAACCGCGCCTGTCGGCAGCTCTGGGAACTGAATTCGACGGCGCGCAGCGCGTGCAAAACCAACTAACTCATCAGAAGAAGCTCCCTTGCTCCTTAAAGCTGTAAAAAAAGACCCAATAAGCACTGAATCAGCGTCGTCCTCAACCAACGAATCCCAAACGCTGCTGGCCTCTGTTGCGCTGAGATTTCGAGCGTCAGAGGGCCCCAGTTCTCCGCCGGCTTTTTGCAGCCAACGGCGTAAGCCGTCGCTCATATCTTTAGCCAGCCAACTCCTCTCGGAGTGTGGCTAGGACTTTCTCAACATGGCCCTTCACGCGCACATTGTCCCAAACGCGGACAATTTTCCCGGAGGGGTCCACTAGAAAGGAAGAGCGGACAATACCAAGGTAAGGGCGTCCAGAGTTTTTCTTTTCACGCCATGCGCCGTATTTATTCGCTACTCGCGCATCTCTATCAACCAAGACTGGGAATGAAATATTGTGCTGCTCAGCAAACCGAATGTGCGATTCTCGGTCATCCGGGGATATTCCCAATATGACTGCCCCTTCTTTTTCAAATTCCTGTTTGCGATCGCGAAAATCGCAGGCTTGAGTTGTGCAACCAGGGGTATTGTCCTTCGGATAAAAATAGACAACAACCCAGCGACCTCTATGTTCAGTAAGGCGAACCTTTCCATTCTGAGAAGGGAGAGTGAAGGCTGGAGCACGCTTGCCTTCTTGGAGGACGGGGTTGGCCAAGGGGTATAAAAGGCCGAAAGGATGTTGGGGGATGTCGGCCGGTCGTCAATTATGACGGCGTTCCCGAATTGGTCTAGTCCTCCTCTACAGACTGCTCGCGGGGCCGAATGTGCGAGAAATAAGGAGCGGTGTCTTTGTCATAGACCACTTCACCATTAACTACAGCCCACTGAACAAATGTGCGGTAATCGAACAAATCACCATCACAAATAATCAAATCGGCATCCTTACCTATCTCAAGGGAGCCGACGCGCTCCGCTACACCAAGGATTTTGGCGGCATCAACCGTGAGCGCTCGAAGCGCCTCCTTCTGTGGCAACCCACCACGAATCGCAAATGTCGCCTCCATGGCCAACGCCATAAGATCACGACCAGCAATACCACTTCGATCAATCGACGCTCGTTGTGGGATAATTGCTAACGGCACACCTGCTGCATGCAAAGTAGCAGCATTCTCAATGCTCCAACCACTATCACGGTTGAGCCTCGAATCGGCTTGTCGCTTTGCTCGTGGCGAGATAACTAAAGCCGCTCCTGTGCGTCCGAGACGCCCAGCACAAGCCCAAGCTTCCTGGCCACCAACCACTACAGCCTTCATTGGATATTCCTCAAGGAAATCACACACAGCAAGAAGGTCTTTAAGCCCGGAAGCATTGAATCGGGCTGTCTTACTACCCTGCAGAAGCGCAAGGTGATTTTTGTCAACACCTTTGTCGGATGGAGCGTCGCCCTTGTCCGGGTCTGCATCAAGCGCATGATCACGAGTAGCTCGAATATGGTCGCGAGCTTTGTCCAGATTCTCGCGCAGAGTACGCCGCCCGCTTGGCGAAGTAGAGGTGTAGGACAGACTGACCCAAGGCCCATTCGCGGTGAGCAAGCCATCTAGCGAACCGCGGGTCAACTTAGCTACCGCATTACCTGCCATAAC
>DNPI01000077.1:0-1259 GCA_003501525.1 Planctomycetota bacterium | reverse complement strand
GGGTCAACTTAGCAACCGCATTACCTGCCATAACGGTTGTAATACCTCCAGCTAAAGCCATATCGACATTAATCGAAAAGGGGTCGAAGGAATCGCGAATTCCTGTTCCGCTCCCAGATACAACACCGCTGGAATTAACCGCAACAAGACCTGGATAAACATGAGCTCCTTTCGCATCGATAATGCGAGCGCCATCAGGAACACGGACTGATGACCCAATTTTCATAATCCGGCGATTTTTGCAGAGCACAGTACCTCGCTGAATCGTCCCACGGGTCACCGTATGAATAGTGCCACCAACAATAGCCAAGTATGGATTTTCACCCGGCTTCTCTTCGCCAGATTTTTCTTTAACGGGAACTTCCACCGGAAGCCCCTCCTCCCCAGCTGGTTGAGGCTCCTGACAAAAAGTTGCAAGCGAAAGAATTAAATAAAGCATCACTCACCATCCACACCTTCAATGTGTATACGACCACTACTAGGTCTCAATAATCCTCCCATTAAATGCAATAAAGTCGACTTTCCGCAACCGCTAGGACCCATGATGGCCACTAGTTCGCCTTCCTTCACAGTAAGATCCACACCGCGCAGAGCTGGTACTCCAATCTTCCCCATCCGGTAAACCATTTGAAGATCTTCAATCAAAACAATGTTTTTTTTCTGAGAAATTTCAACTGTTTTATTCATAACCTAATGCTTTCACAGGATCCATCTGAGATGCTTTGATCGCAGGATAAAGTGCGCCAAAACTACCACCTAACAACGCCATAAGGGCCGCTATTATCCTCCAAAAACCAGTGATAATAACAGGCAAATTAGGAAAGGCCGCTAAAACTAATTGAATTGCTATATAGGTCAGTATAAATCCTAGTACTACTCCAGCCGTACAAATCAGCAAGGACTCCCTTAAAATCAGTTGGACAATATAGGTTTTAGATGCTCCTAGAGACTTCAATATTCCAATATCTCGAGTTCTTTCAATGATCGTGCTATACATGGCCAACAGGATAATTAAAAAACTTATAACTACAGATATCACAACCATTGCAGTAATAAACTGCTTGAACACTGGGGTGTTATCCATCATAAGTTCCTGTAGGGCTGCCGATTCTGTTATCTTATAATTCTTGAATTTTGCCTTCAATGATGCCAAGGCATTCCCAGACGACAACTCATCTTTAGCCCGGACAAAGAACATGGTAGCTTTGCCTGGAGTACCATTTAATTCTTGCAATGTAGCTAATGGCAATAAAACTCTA
>DNPI01000238.1 GCA_003501525.1 Planctomycetota bacterium | reverse complement strand
GAATCGCATCAGTAAGCCAAGCCCAACGGAAGGCACATCTTCCGGGCCCCAAACCGGGCCAGGAAGCCCCTTGGCCGCCTGATAACGAGAAGGCGGAGAACCTATAGATTCAGCCCGGCCACCAGTATTAGATTGGTCAAGCGTCGTATCCCGCCATGTAAACGATTGGTCGAAATCCGGCCACTGCAGAAAAGCATTCCCCGAAATTTCAGAACTGAAAACATTTACTTGACGCAAAATGTACTGACTACGGAACACTTCAACTTCGTCATATCCAGGAAAGCCAAGAATGTTCCAATCGAAACCTCTAATCTGATCCAACGGATCGCCGGTTGAGGTCCACAACCCTGAAAACGGGAGCGCCGGAAGCCCACTAAAAGGATCGAGCACCTCGTCAGGGATGCTATTACTGTGCGTAAAACTAAGGCTTACGTCCGAGTACTCCTCATCGTAAATAACCCCGCCGACAGGAGACCAAGCCATACCCTCAATATCTATGTTGAGCTCCTGTGGATCCAAGTACCCAAACCCGAAATCGCTAGGACGAATAACTGTCTCTACAACAGAACCTGCTGGATTAAGTGGGTCTGTTGGATAAGTGGCGGGAGGCCCTTGGCTTCCTACAAACTCATTAGAAGGATCCGCCGCCCGCGAAAAGCGCTGGGGCTCCCTGCCTGAAATTTTTCCCGGATGCACTGTGAATTGCCCTTTGTACTCCTCGTAACCATCACCATCTTCATCCGCTCCCATCCCACGGAGACTGAAATACTTATCCGTGATTTCAGCATTCGCTCCTCCGCCTCCACTAACCGTAATACGGGTGTCGGCACCACTCGTGTTGCCGGGCTCAGAAGGATCCAAACTGTTATCAGGAGCTCCTGCAACAAAAGAAGCAAACGCTACAGCATTCCCTGCTAAATCGCGGATCCCATCCGGGCCGTCCCGCAGCGCAACCGAGAAAAGGAGGTCCCCAACACGGGAAGCATCTGGCTCTGCAAAGCCAGCCAAAGGAGTCAGAGTGAATGTCTTACTTCCATTCGTGACCTCAATTGGACCAAAATACACTCTTCCTCCAATCTCTCCTTCCGTTGCTGCAGCATTCCGCACAACGTCATAACCCAGGAGCCTGTCGATATAACCCGATACAGATTCAGACCCATCGTAAGGAGACCTAGGGTCCTCAGCAGCCACAGATTCCTCGAAAGGAGTCAACACAAACGAATGCATAGACAAAATCGACGAACCATCCATTGGTTCATTGAAGTGAATCTGCATCGAGGAAAAGGGGTCAACAGCAACGGCTGGAACAGAGCCGGGTGAAGGAAAGAAAGTGATATAGCAAGCCTGAAGATTTGCATCCTGCGACTGATAGAGAGTAGAAAGTCGAGCTGCCAGAGTCGGGTCTGAATTCGCAAATGCTTGGAATGCCACGCCTTCATTCTCCACGACTGCCACAAGAACTTCGTGAGGGATCCCTCCTCCATCAGGGCTCGTCCCCTCGCCAATCGCACGTACCTGACTGACAACAAGAACCGCATCCACCCCGACTTCTAATACATCACCGACTTTGGGCTGCAGGAGAGCGCAATAAGGATTTTCGCTAACGGTTCCGAATGAATATTCCACAACCCAATCAACTCCATCCGCTACCGCCGAGTGAAGGAGCACATCCTGCTTACCCACAAGATTCGGACGAACGATATCTTTTAAGAATCCCTGATACGGGTCAGACTCATTGCCTGCCCGAAAAGCCCTAGCAACCATAGGGTGCCCACCTTCGGAAGTCTCGGTCGCATCTTCGCTTGAGGCCTGAATACTTCTGTTACCCAAAAGGTTAGTGAGAATTTCAGGTTGACCAAAAGCCGGATCGACCCGTGTCGGTAAAAGCGCGGACACATTGCTCCAGCTGGAATCAAACGAAATTGGGAAGCCTTTTGCATTTTGCTGCACTCCTAAATTCGCAGAATCACGAGCTGAAAGAGTTGGGTCAAAGAACACGTAACCCTTCCCCGCGCCCGCATCATTCCGAACTAGGTACCTGCCGGCCAAAGAGGCCTCAGGTGAAGTTCCCAGGAAATGAACGGAATTACTTGTCACTGAAGCAGGGTCTACCTGCTCAGAGAAGCGGAGGCGAACCGTTGCATTCCTCGGAACAGCTGTAAAAGGCGGAGAAGAAGAAGGCCCCTGGTTAAGGATCTCATCCAAATCTGCAACAGCAGCATTCAGCAGCGTCTCAAAAGTCGCATTGCTTTGCTCCACCAGGATCGTCAGCGTTTCGACCTCCGTAACAGGGTTGGTAGACAGCTCGTAAAAAACACCGTCGGGCTCTAGGTCAGCCCGAATCAGAACCTCCTTAGGACTAGCCGGCTGGAGGGGGTCGGAAGCACCAAGATCGCCGGCATACTGAGTTCCGACAGAATCCTGTACAACGACAAGACGTCCAAAAACCGCTGTTTCTAGGCTAATAGAACCGGATCCGGAACCTAAGCTGTCAGAATCAATCTGGTCGGTATTGAAACAGGAAGCTAACCCAAGAAGGAAGAGGGCAGCAAAAAAATTGTGGCTAATTCGGATTTTCAGCAAGGGGGGTTTGCGACTTCGAAAGAAGGGTTTTCGGACAGGTCTAGCTCCCCCCCATCCTAAAAGAGCGCACGCCTATGCGCAGGGGGGTACCTAGCAATTTCCGCACGGAATATTCTAGGTGTTCAAACGACCTAAGTTACCGATACAGAAGAGTTTCGCGAAAATTTTCACTCAACTACCCGCCCCAAGCATATTCCGCTAGCTCTGCCTGCTCACGGCTAGCAAACGGTCTCAGGTTTTCAGCTCTAATTTTTCCCGAACTCGCAGAATGGAGAGGGTGCACACGACGTGTTGAGCGGCACCCTAAGTACTCCACATGAAGCGGTGTATCGCAAAAAGCGCACAGGAACAACCGAGGCTTTCGACCTTCAACCCTCCAAGGAGGCGGTATTTCTTCTTCCAGAGTGACGCAATTCGAGTTTCGACATGAACCCAAATCATGCTTATCTTCTCCTGTCGGAAGGGGCGTAACGGCCGGGATGGACCAAACTTCACCCTGCAACAAAGCAAGAAAAACTGCTTGTCGCACAACAGGGCCCAAGCGAGCCTGCTCAAAGCATCGAAGGCGAGGGTCGCTGTCCAATGTATCTGGCAACTCTGCCTGCCGCGGTAACGGATGAAGCAGAACACACGAGGAGAGGAGACTATTGCCCATCCGTTCTTGGTCTACCCCCGGGTAAGCCCCTCGCTCTTGACGAGCCCCACGTTCTTCCTGAAGTCGTGTGAGATAAAGAGCATCCACCTGGTTCAAATCGGCAACACCACTCCCAAACAAATCACCTTGCACTAGGTTCCGGGGCTCGAGAATCCATGCTTCTGAAGAACCAGTCCAACCAGGAATCAATGGGTGCTTTACCGGTCGCCTTCGATACTCAAAACGACGCAAGATTCTTTCTTCTAAACCTCCCTCCCAAGACAAACCCGGCCCAGGCAACAAAAGGATACTGGCCCCACAAGCCGCCAAGCCCCAAGCCAGAGATCGCGCAGTTCGGCCATATCGCAAGTCACCCAAAATCCCGACTACTCGGCCTTCAAAACCCTCCCACTCCTTCCGCAGCGTATATAAGTCAATCAGCGTTTGCGTGGGATGACCAAGCCGGCCATCACCACCATTAACGACTGGAATACCCGACGCCTGAGCAACCAAACGAGAGGCCCCATCCCTAGGATGCCGCAGAACCATTAAATCGGCATAACCGCCCAAAACTCTCGCTGAATCCTTCAGACTCTCACCTTTTACGCGGCTTGAAGTCGCAGGGTCTGCAACCGTAATTACCCCAGCACCCAAGCGTTGAGCCGCCACCTCAAAAGAGAGACGAGTACGCGTAGAAGGTTCCTCGAACACACTCGCAATAATCTTGCCCTGTAAGGCATTGTGAAACTCTTGAGGATGAGCTTCCAGCCGTGCTACTAACCCGAAAAAAGCCTCGAGGAAAGCCGGATGGAATGTCTCGGCCGAGTGGATGCCATCCAGAACAGGAACGGTCTCCATTGCAACCTTACAGGATACCGCTGCGAGGGATATCTCGCTCAATCAGAAGCCCAAGCCTGCAGCGTTTCGCGAACACTAGTTTCGAGAAGAATCTTCGCAGGATTCGCTGGAGGGACGCCCACCGAATTCAACAGACACCGCTCCAGCTCTTCAGCCATAGCAGCGCCATTCGTCAAAGCAGATCCTCTGCACGCCACCACCCCCGGCGGGGACCAAGCAGAGCCAATATCGCACTTATTGAGAACTAAAAATTCTCTTTCTCCCTGCCCTCCTTCACCTTCTTCCCAGGGCACCCTGGACATCACCGAAGCATCCAAGACCCATACGATTCTCCATGCTTCCCTTAGAGCTTGCCGGCTCTGTCCGATAGCACGCGAGTCATCGCCGACTGCCTCATCCCATATCCCAGCAGTGTCCACAAGGCGCACCTCGAAAGCATCATCCCCTTTGCCCAAAACGATGCTAGCTTCGACACAATCTCGAGTTGTCCCAGGGTGCGGAGAAACCACCACCCGACGCCTCCCGAGCCAAGCATTGAACAGTGTCGACTTACCAGCATTAGGAGGACCCGCTAAAACAACTGCGGGGGGGCACTCAAGGATTTGAGCCCAATAAGAATATGAAAGTATGCGGCGCGCCTCCTTTTTCCTCTGAGACGGAGGCATGGCTTGCAATGCCTCACGAAGCACGAAGGAACCGCCCGACGCCAATGCATACCAAGCGCGCGCTGCGAGCGGAGAAGCAGCCTTCAAAAAACGCTTATACGAAGCCGTGCAATGCAATGAAGACGATTTCCAGCCCTGCGCCTTTAAATGATTAGCGAAAGCCTGCTTGACCCCTTTGCCTCCGTGAAGATGCAACTCAACGCGAGCAATGGCACCTCTCTCGCGCACCCAAAACACTCCTTGATCAATTTCATCACCATTCGCATCACGAATCTTGATTAGAGGAAAATCGCCTTCTGAAGGAAAGCCCTCACATCCAAGAGCTGCTGCAATCTCCACTTCTGCACCCTTCAGTTCCCATATCGACAGAGCCACAAATTCCCCGGCACTCAGCAGGCGAAACGTAGAGCTCACGACCTAGGTAACCAAGCCAGTCCTTCGAGCACCAAATATTGTTCACATATCCACTCTTTCGAAAGATACTTCCGAATCGATTCTGCTCCCCCTCCTGAAAGGAAACGGTTTGAGAAGGGACCAATCATCCCTTCCCATCTATCCGCTAAGCCCTCAAGTGCACATGCCATCGCAAGATGCGTTCCAGCATGCAAACTCACCGCGGTTTCCCGAGGAATCTCTTCTTCGATATCTCCGCGTACAGAATTTCCCAAGTGAGGACACGCTTTCGCTAAAGCCTGCTCTTGAATAAAAAGCCCGGGGCCTATCGCTCCCCCTAAGAATTCGCCGCCCCCTCCCAAAGCATCAAGAGTCCAAGCCGTCCCAACATCCGCGACTAAAACGGAAGTCTCACAGCGGCGCCATGCGGCATGACCGGCAAGCAATCTATCCATCCCTGTTCCCTTACTGTGCACGCGGCAAGGCAATGAATCTAAATCTACTAAATGGACTGTTGCCCCAGACAGAAAAGAGGATAGAACGTCCTCCCAAAACGATGGATTGGTACTGCTGACGAAAACGTCTCTTCCTGAGCTTGTAATGCGCGAAGCCAAAGATGATTGGATATCGGAATTCTCCTGACTCTCAAGCGTCAGCTCATCAACCAAACCGTACCGACCAGGACCTTCCCAATCTGCAACCCTCAATCGAGTGTTGCCTAAATCCAGAAGCAAAGGGCCTTCAGTCACATTCAGCGCCTAGGGAGGCGATATGTCAGAGTCCGCCTTGACCCGAAACGCAGCACTTCGACCTCCAAGCTTGAAGGGTTTTTCATCGCACGCAGATGCCTAAGAAGCGCGGAACGATCCGAAGCAGCAAAACCATTAACAGAGAGAATTACGTCATCCTCCAACAAACCCTGCCGAGAAAAAATCGAATCTTCACTCAAGCCTTGGATGCGCAGTCCTCGCACTTCCTGAGTAATCGGGTCCCTATCTTTGCGCATGCGCACTTCAGCGAGGATTTGGTCTTCCTCCATGCCCGACATTCCCTTCATATCATCAACACCTATCTCGTAAATTCCCGGCTCACTCATTCGCGTGTTTTGAGGAGGAACAGGCCGGAATTCATCGGCCCCTCCAAGGGTGACCAAACCCGAAGTATCGACATCATCTTCCCCAGTACGAACAGTAAAGGGCTCCTCTTCGGTCAAAACCCTAAGATCAACCTCCTCCTTTCGAATGGCTTCAACCTTTAAGGAAACCCCGGGCTTGCTTTCTAATTCAAAAACGTCACCGATGAAACGAAAATCACCCGGCACCAAATCAGAGGGCACCCGATTGCTCGCATCTACTAGATAAGCACAGGTTGCAGATGGGGAATTCTGCACAAACTGGATATATCTCACTTCCACATCCTCAGGGCCAACAGGCGGCGGAGGAGGAAGTTCAGCCGCAAGGCCGTCATCAACAACCTCGACCTTTCCTGTGATATTCATTTCATGCAAAATCCGGTAGCGGCCTGACTCCTTCAAGTGCCCTTCCAGCGAACTCCTATCAGGAGCTCGAAAGGTGCGCTCCAAAGCCACATAATCGAATCTCGCCTCTAACCGCTCCTTATTTTGGAGGTAATCAAACAGGGTCCACCCCAAGCCCGCAAAGGCAACTAGCGAACCAAAACCCAAAACGAAACGCACAAACCTGTAACTCACCATTGCATCTTATCCCTCACGCTCCCTCGTTTCGACGGGAAGCCTCCTGCATCTCTTCCACTAAACGATTAAGCAGTTTGTTTAAACCCTTCCCTGTAACAGCAGAAATACAAATCCCCTCCACCTGAAGCTCTGCAAACCAGGCCTCAGCGCGTTCCTCAGATTCTTGATCTTCAACCTTTGAGGCTACGAAAACGAGCGGAAGCCCTGAAAGAATCTCTCCGTAAGATTGGATTTCACTCAGCAAAACTCTGCAGTCAGAAGCCGGGTCATCTTCCGAAGCATCCGCGATTAGAAGAAGCACGCGGGTCCTTTCTAAGTGGCGGAGGAAGCGGTTACCTAACCCTTTGCCTGTATGAGCCCCTGCTATCAGGCCGGGGATATCTGCAATAACCAGAGTTGGACAAATATCTCTGCCTGTTTCCAAAAGGCCCAAACAAGGCTCAAGCGTCGTAAAAGGGTAATCGGCAACCTTAGGGGTCGCGGCTGTCAACCGTGAAATCAATGTGCTCTTGCCCGCATTGGGAAGGCCTAATAGCCCAACGTCTGCCAACAAGCTCAACTCTAGGAGGATGTTCCGAGACTCTCCCTCCTGGCCCTTTTCCGCTCTATCCGGAGCTTGATTTCTTGAATTAGCAAACCTCGCATTTCCCCGTCCGCCGACTCCTCCTTTTGCGACCAAACATTCATCCCCCGCAACACTTAAGTCTGCAAGTAGCAACTCTGTAGCAGCATCTCGAATCCGGGTACCAACAGGAACATCCAGTACCAGCGAATCTCCCCCGGGCCCGGAACAATTTTTACTCCCCCCTGGCCCCCCATCCCCAGCGTAGGCAGAGTGTTTTCTAGAAATACGTAACAGCGAATGTTGGTGCTCCACGGCCTGAATAATCACATCTCCCCCACTACCCCCATCACCTCCATTGGGGCCGCCACGAGGAACAAATTTTTCTCTGCGAAAAGAACGGCAGCCATCACCTCCACGGCCACCACGGACCTCAAGACTTGCGTCGTCCTTAAAAATGGGTTCTCCGCGCATCAAGAAAAAGCGCTGTCGCTGCGCGAAAAGGTACTAGGCCTCAGCTTTCGGAGGCAATCACCGAAACACGCCGGCGACTTTGAAACTCAACGACTCCGCTCTCCAAAGCAAAAAGAGTGTAGTCCTTGCCCATTCCAACACCATGACCAGGATGAAATCGTGTCCCACATTGCCTAACAAGTATCTCTCCTGCCCCAACCGACTGTCCGCCATAGCGTTTGACGCCACGCATTTGCGGATTGGAATCGCGTCCGTTTCGCGTTGAGCCGCCACCTTTCTTATGTGCCATCTTCTTAATTAACTCCGAATTTCTTTAACACGAATATGAGTATAAGACTGACGATGGCCAGTACGAGACCGACTATTTTTGCGTCTGCGAAAGCGGAGAACATGGATTTTCTTGTCTTTTACTTCACCTAACACCTCAGCAACAACAGAGGCTCCTTCAACCGTCGGCCTACCCACGACAACCTTTCCGCCCTCTGTCTTAAGCAGCTGCACTTCGTCAAAAATGTGCTCACTCCCTTCAGATGCGCCTGGAAGCACATCAACCCAAATATCCTCACCCTGCTTAAGGGTCAGGCTACGAGAGCGATCGTTAACTATGGCGTACATAGGGCTTAAAGAGGCCAAAAGGACGCGACAGTTTACCGGCGAAACCTTTGCCCAGCAAGGAGTTAGAGTTTCTCAAACACCGGTTCACTGGCCGGAACCTGCGGATCTGCTTCCCAATCAACCTTTTTCGGCGCACCAGCCCATATCTCCGCAAACTGCTCCTGCAGAAAATCCGCAACCGCTGGCTGAAGTCGCACTCTCCAAGCTATTGAATTTTCGCTTCGGAGCCGGCGAATAATTCGCAGAGCGCCCGCCCTAACATGCGAGATATTTCCTCCTCCTCCGCACGCTTCGCAACTCCAACTACGAGCTTGAGCCATTCCAGTTCCTTTCTTTCTCCTCGTTAAAGGGAACAGCCCAAATGAAGTCAATCGGCCCAACTTCAACCTTGACCTATCACTCTCCAGAGCTTGAGAAAAGACCTCCTCGATGCGACTGCGATACTCCAAATTTCTTTGGTCGATGAAATCAACAACAACAATGCCACCAATGTCGCGAAGTCTAATTTGGCGAGCCAATTCAACCGCCGCGAGAAGATTCGTCGCTAAAGCTGTTTCTTCTAGAGAACCGCGATCCAGACGACCGCTATTAACATCAACTGATGTCAAGGCTTCTGTTTCTTGAATAACAATTGAAGCACCAGAACCAATGGGAATTCGAGACTGAAAAAGAGCTTGGTAATCCTTTTCGACACCTTCAGCTTCAAACATAGGCTCACTGTTTCCCCATGTCTTTACTGAACATCCACCTTGCTCCACAGTAGGCCCCAAAAAATCTCTAATTCCTTCCACATAATCCGGATTATCGACAATGATTTCCTTCGTTTTTGAAGTCCACTGCGACTCTAAGCCAGCGTAAACAGGATTCGCCGCTGGCAGCAAAAGGCCCGGCCCAGCCGCTGCGGCAGAACTCTTTTCCAAAGAACCCCACTTAGCAAGAAGGACTTTCAAATCAGCTCGAAGCTCGTCTATAGAGGCCTCCTTGGCAGCTGTACGAACAATAACCCCCATACCTTCAGGCAAACCAGAATTGTCAATCCTAGAAGCTATCTCTTCTCGCTCTTCTTCCTCTGCAATACGCCGGCTGAAGGCAATTTTCCCCATTGAAGGCAAGAGGACAAGAAATCTCCCCGGCAGAGAAAGAAAAGTCGTGAGAGTAGCCCCTTTACCCTTGACCGCATCTCTCTTGACTTGCACTAAAACCTTCCGACCCAGCACCACCCGCTCACCGAGGCTGGGAGAGGCATCCCCAGTCACGGCTTCGGGTACGGATTGACCAGCAGCAATGAATGGACTTAAATCGGCACTAGAAAGTGAGGGATGGATATCTCCGGCGTGGAGAAAGCCTGCTCTCCCTCCAGCGAAATCAACAAAAGCCGCTTCGAGCCCTTCTTCGATTTTGCTGATTTCTCCTTGGTGAACACTTCCAACCAGAGAACTTCGTTCATCGTTAGCCCAATGGATCCCTTCAATTTTTCCATCGACAACGCGAGCCACTCGGATTTCTTCCTCATCTCTTACATTGACAAGAATTTTTTCAGGGATCATTAACCGCCCTCCTCGCTTTCGATCAATAAGCAGATTGCATCCACGGCTCTCCCCGCATCAGGGCCTTCCGCCTCTACACGGATGCTAGCCCCCTCCACAGCCCCAAGAGTCATCAGCGCAAGAATACTAGAAGCATCAGCGGTACGACCTTCACACTGAATCCGAATCTCCGACTGAAAACTTTGAGCAAGGGTTACCAAAGAATGGCACGGCCGGGCATGCAACCCTAAAGGGTTTGCGAGCGCGACTTCGCGTACAACGGTCTCGGACAAGAAACCAAATTAGGCCGGAGCCATTTCGTGCAGAAGATCTAATATCTGCTCCGGCCGAGTTGCCTGCAAAGCAAAAGAAACAAAATCCTGGTGCTGCGCGACTTCTGCAATGCCCTGCAACAACGCCACATGCTCATCGTTTTCTGATTCCGGCCGCACTAACGAAAAGAAAACATGCACAAGTTCATCATCCAAAGCGCGGAAGTCTAAACCCTGCTGATGAACTGCAATGACCGCGCTCATCCGTGTTGCCCCAGCCACCTTGACGTGAGGGATCCCTACGCGATCCGCTCCAGTAGAGCCTGAAGATTCCCGGGTTTTGAGAGCCTTAGCAATTTTGGTCGCAGAATCCTTTAGACCCGGATCTTGGAGAGCCAACGCCTCAGCAAAAACATCCAAAGCAGCTGAACTACTTTGCGCGTCCAAATCGAGAATTATGTTTTCCTTACGAAAGATTTCTTTGAGCATTTTTCGAGTGTCCCGAAAAGAAAGCACAAATGCAGCATCAAAATTGAGCGATCATGCGAAGAATCGGGATTTTTGAGGGTTAAAGATTAAATCCGGCTCCCAGGATACGAGCGTGCCGTCATTCCGGAAAGAGTACAGAAAGGATTAGTCGGATAAGTAACTCGAAGGAGGTAAAGACCTTCCGCCGAGGCAGTGGGACCAGCTCGGCTTCGATCACGACTGTCCAAAACTGCTGCAATCCATTCCGGGTCTCTGTTCCCCCTTCCGACCTCAATAAGCGAACCCACCATATTCCGAACTTGCCGATAGAGAAAACCATCTCCTTGGAAAATCACATTTACCCCACCTCTTACAGGAAGCGCATGCGCCGAGAAAATAGTGCGCTCGGTTGAATTCGAATTACCCCCCGCCGCGGCAAAAGCTGAAAAATCATGCGCGCCAAGCAAGTGACGGAGGCCGACCCGTAGCGCATCGAGCTTCAATGGCGTTCTCTCCCAACCAACCCTACCCCTGTCCAAAGCTGGAGGATAGGAACGGATTGCAATTCGATAGAGATACGTTTTCCGTGTCGCACTATGCCTGGCATGGAAGTCCAAAGGCACTTCAGCGGCATCTTTAATTGCAATGCAATCCGACAAATAAGCATTCATTCCACCCATCACCCTCTCCAATAAAAGACTAGAGCATGTCGAGAAATGCGCGACTTGGCCTATCGCATGAACTCCAGAATCCGTACGCCCACTACCATGAAAAATTACTTTCTCGCCACTGACCTGATACCAGGCATCTTCAAGAGCTCCTTGTATCGTCATACCGCTGGCCTGTCGCTGAAATCCACAAAAGGGGACACCGTCATAACCCACAAGGAGAGCAACCCGTCGCACTATGCTCACGAAGTTGAACGAGAACTCGAAATTTCCCTACGGCCTTTAAAAGCATCGGCCAATATTTCACCGTGTAAATATTCCAATCTAGTCCCAACTGGGACCCCTCGAGCAAGACGAGTAAGGGTGACATCCAGGCCCTCCAAAGCTTCCGAGACTAAAAGGGCGGCGCCCTCTCCTTCTCTGTCAGGAGCTGTTGCAAGAACAATCTCACGAACGCCCTCCTTTTCGACTCGCCCTCTTAAGGACCGGAGAGCATCAGGTTCAGGCTCAGCACCTTCCCGCGGTGCGAAGCCTTCCATCAAAACGTGATAGCGACCGTCGAAAACGCCTGCGCTCTCCATACGCTCAACCTCACGAGGCCCTTCAACCACACAAACAAGCGTTTCATCTCGATTTTCATCTTCGCAAATTGAGCACGGAGTACGAAGAGTAATATTCCCGCAAACCTCACAGCGGAGTGTCTCCATTCGCGCATCTCGCAAAGCTACAGCCAAATCTGCGGCATCCTCGACAGGAGAGCGCAAAATATAAAGTGCCATCCGTTCGGCACTTCGAGCCCCAACTCCAGGGAACTTTTCTAGAGCTTGTATGAGACGCTGAAGAGGAGCAGGAAAAGCCAAAATACTCGCTATGGCATTCCGGGAAGACCTAGACCTCCGGTAACCCCTTTCATCGCAGCTGAAGAAGCTTCTTCAGCTTGTCTAAAAGCATCCTTCAATGCAGTCGTCACAAGGTCCTCAAGCAAATCAACTTGGCTCGGATCCACGACCTCCGGAGTGATTTTCAAAGAAATCAATTTTCCTGACCCATTAGCTACCACAACAACTGCGCCCCCACCAGCGCGCCCTTCGAACGTTTTCTTTTCGAGGTCTTGTTTGATTTCTTCGACTTGCCGTTGCATTTGCCGGGCTTGCTTAAGCAGCCCTCCCAAGTCTCCTAAACTTCCAGCCATGCCCTTAGGGTACCTCTTCCCGGGCACCAAAAGCGTCTTCCAATCCACGTCCTACAGTGTCTTCAAACGACTTGGCCGGAGTCTGAAATTCAAGAGTCCAGGGCCCTGGACTACCAGGGAGCGAACTTAAAAATGCCTTTTCGACAGGATCATCCAAAAGATCACGGTCATCTCCCTTGATAGGTCGGAGAATCACATCGACGCCGCCACCATGCACTGTCCCGGAAATCAGAGCTGCACCAAGAACTTTTCCCAAAGTGGGGCGACGCTTTCCCACCGCCGCCAAAAGATCATCGAAAGTTGGCAGCGCCTCGTTGGCATCAACGACCTCCTCCGATGCTCGAGGAGAATTCTCTTCCGCTTTCAGAGCTTCCGCCTCTTCGCTCGAGTCATCTTCAACCGCTTCTGAAGAAGCTCTAACTGGAATATTTGAAGTTGTAGGAGAAGCACCCGTCACACGACTATCACGGCCAAGAGCCTCTAGAAGTGCGCCTGTCTCAACAAATTCGCCCAACCGCGCTGCCCGTAGAAGAGTCCACTCTAAAAGAGCTCGCGATGCAAGCGGAGCCTTTGCCATCCGTGATTCAAGGCCTAGGAGAAGCCCTAGAAGGGCCTCGAGCCGATCTCGCCCAAAGC